>NZ_RZSG01001263.1:0-988 GCF_003997725.1 Mesorhizobium sp. M4A.F.Ca.ET.050.02.1.1 | reverse complement strand
GCCCTGCCGGCCTGACAAGTTCGAGAATTTCTGCCATGGGGCCGGTCAAAGCCGGCCCCATGTTCGTTTTGGAGGGACGATGCCCGCACCCGTCATCTATGTCGACGCCGACGCCTGCCCGGTCAAGGCCGAGGTCGAGAAGGTCGCGGCGCGCCACGGCATTGTGGTCACCTATGTCTCCAATGGCGGCCTGCGCCCCTCGCGCGATCCGATGATCCGCAACGTCGTGGTGTCCAAGGGCGCCGACGCGGCGGATGACTGGATCGTGGAGAATGCCGTGTCCAACGACATCGTGGGGACGGCCGATATCCCGCTTGCCGCGCGCACGGTGGCGCTCGGCGCGCATGTGCTGGGCCCGACCGGCCGTCCCTTCACGCCCGAAACCATCGGCATGGCGGTGGCGATGCGCGACCTGAAGCAGCATCTGCGCGAGACCGGCGAAAGCAAGGGCTACAATGCCGCCTTCGCGCCGCAGGATCGCTCGCGCTTTCTTGGCGAGCTCGACCGCATCTTGCGGTGGGCGTTGAAATCCGTCACACCGGACTGATCCGAACGCCTTTAGAGGCCGGGCCATGGGTGCCGACACATCCGTCAAAACGCCAATGCATCCGCACATGCAGTTCGCGTTGTCAGCGGCCATTGGCATCGTCGCTTTGCTGCTAGCGTTGCTCCTGCGCATCCCGCTTGCCTATTCGATCGGCGCCAATGTCTTCTTTGCCGCCTATATCGTTCTGGTCCTCGCCTTGATGCCGAGGCTTACCGGCAACTATCTCAGCAAGAACGCGCGCGCTACCGACCTCCCTGTACTGGGTATCTTTGCAGTTACGCTCTTCATCGTCGGTGTCGCCACCGTTTCACTGTTCCATCTGATCAACCAGAAGGAGGCCGCGCATCCATTCGAGCTCAGCTTCGCCATCCTGTCGATACCGCTCGGCTGGTTCACCATCCACGCCATGGCGGCGCTCCACTACGCGCATGTCTACTGGAT
>NZ_RZSG01001262.1:0-988 GCF_003997725.1 Mesorhizobium sp. M4A.F.Ca.ET.050.02.1.1 | reverse complement strand
TGATGCAACAGCACTTGCCAGCAGCCTGGTCGGGGTCGCCAACGGCGCGGGTCTGAAGACTTCGGCGCTGGTTACCGGTATGAACGAACCGCTGGCGTCGGCTGCCGGCAACGCCGTCGAGGTGCGCAACGCCGTCGACTTCCTCACCGGGCGCCTGCGAGATCGGCGGCTGGAGGATGTGACGTTGGCGCTCGCCGCCGACATGCTGCAATCGGCCGGGCTGGCCGCGTCGAACCAGGACGGCATCCGACGCGCCACCGAGACGCTCGCCGGCGGCCGCGCGGCGGCCGTCTTCCAGCGCATGGTGGCGGCGCTTGGCGGCCCTGCCGATTTCATCGACAAGCCTGGGAAGTATTTGCCGAAGGCGCCGGTGGAGCTTGCCGTGAAGGCGCTCGAAAACGGCTTCGTCAGCGGCATCGCGACGCGTGAGATCGGGCTTGCCGTGGTCGGACTTGGCGGCGGGCGCACGCGGCCCGACGACAGGATCGATCACGCGGTCGGCATCACCAGGCTGTCGCCGGTCGGCGCGGAAGTGCATGCCGGCGAGCCGCTGGCGCTGGTCCATGCGCGCAACGACGCTGATGCCGAGGCGGCGGCGGCAGCCGTGCTTGCCTGCTACACGATCGGGGCGTCGAAACCGCCGGCGGAAAAGACCGTCATCCGGCGCGTCCTGCCGCGCTGACAGTCCGGTCCAGCGGCTCTACTGGACCAGGAGCAGCGAGCCGTTCTCGACCTGGTATTTCTGCAGCCGCTGCAGGAAGCTCATGCCGATCAGGTTGGTCTGCAGCGCCCGGTCGTCGATCACCACCGCCTGGACGTTCTCGACCGAGATCTTGCCGATCTGCAAGCGCTCGACCGTCACCACCGCGGCCTTGATGGCGCCATTGGCGGTGTTGACCTCGTGGATGAAATCCGAGGGGTTGAGCGAGATGCCGGCGCGGCGCGCCGTCGAGGTGTTGATGGCGACCAGCGTGGCGCCGGTGTCGAT
>NZ_RZSG01001261.1:0-991 GCF_003997725.1 Mesorhizobium sp. M4A.F.Ca.ET.050.02.1.1 | reverse complement strand
CTCGGGCGCGGCGGCGGCGCTGGCGCAAGGCATCGCGGCGACGCGTCCGCGCGGCACCATCGTGCAGCTCGGCCTCGGCGGCGCCGAGATGGCGCTGCCGATGTCGACGGTCACCGCCAAGGAACTGTCGATCAACGGCTCGTTCCGCTTCCATCCGGAATTCGCCGTCGGCGTCGGGCTGATGCGCAAGAAGCTGATCGACGTCAAGCCGCTGATCACCCACACGGTGGCGTTCGACGAGGCGCTTTCCGGCTTCGAGCTTGCCAATGACCGCAGCCGGGCGATGAAGGTCCAGATCGCCTTTGCATAAGCGTCGGCGGCGCGTTGCATTCCGTTGTGATATCGATAACGTACGGCCATGCAGTCCTCGCCCAAACGCCCGACCATGGCCGATGTCGCGCATCGCGCCAACGTCTCGACGATGACCGTCTCGCGCGCCTTCAAGCGCGACGCCTCGGTCAGCGCCGACACGCGAGACCGCATCCTGCAAGCGGCTGAAGAGCTAGGTTATGTCTTCGACAGCATTGCCGCCAACCTTTCCTCGCGCCGCTCCGGTTTCGTCGCGGTGACGATACCCTCGATCAACAACGCCAACTTCGCCGACACGGTGCGCGGCATGACCGAAGGTTTGCGCGACAGCGGGCTGGAAATCCTGCTCGGCTTCACTGACTACAACGTCGAGGAGGAAGAGCGCCTGGTCGGGCAATTGCTGCAGCGGCGGCCGGAAGCGATCATCGTCACTGGCGGCCGCCACACGCCGCGCTGCCGCAAGATGCTGGCCAATGCCGGCGTGCCGGTGGTGGAGACGTGGGATCTGCCGAGCGACCCGATCGGCCATGTCGTCGGCTTCTCCAACGCCGAGGCCGGGCGGCTGATGGTCGATCATTTCGTCGCGCGCGGCTACTCGAGGCTCGGCTTCATCGGCGGCGACACCTCGCGCGACACGCGCGGCCTCGACCGGCGGCGCGGTTTTTTGGCGGCGCTGCAGGAC
>NZ_RZSG01001260.1:0-991 GCF_003997725.1 Mesorhizobium sp. M4A.F.Ca.ET.050.02.1.1 | reverse complement strand
GCCACCAGCGAATGGCAGATGGAGCTAAGTGCGGCGCAATCGCGACTAGCAGCCAAGAGACGGGAACGGAAGAGCGCTGCGAGCGATGTCGCGGTGGCGGTTCCAGATATGGCTCGGCCCACGACCTTCGAAGACGACTCATACCCTCCGGCAGAGCTGGCACGGAACCCCGACGCCAAGCGGCTGAGGCGGCGTTTCAGTCTGGCGAGGAGATCGGAGGCGCTTTTCAGTCGCGGATCTCCCTTGAATTTACCGGCCTCGGTTTTTGCGGGGGCCGCCGCTCTTGGCTTTTTGTCGTATATGACGGGGATTCATGACGCGACCTACGTCCGGGCGGATGGCCTCGCTAAACAGGTGGGGTTTCTTTGGGCGCCGAATTGGACCTTCCTCTTCATGGTACTTTTGCCCCTGTTTTTTGCATTCGTGACAGAGCTGCTTGTCTTTTGGAAAAATGACGGACGCTTGAAGCTGGTCGCGGAGGCCGACCAGGCGAAAAGCGACGATGCTTGGGCGCACAACGTCGAAGCGTCTTCGTATTCATATTGGGCGGTTTTCCTGATCTGTGTGGTGTTCGCCGGTCTTTTTCAGTGGATCGGCGTGTGTTTGCTCCCGCTGATGAAAGGCGGTGGCAACTATGCGACGGACTGGGGCAAGCTAGCGATTGTGCGCCCTGAGCTTATATCGGTGCCGGAGGAGATCGTGTTCACCGGGCTCGCTTACCTCTATATGTGCCTGTGTTTTTATCTTTTCTTTGTCGGTCTGATTTTGCTCTACACGATCGTCCATGACCTTTGGACAATTGGCGGGGCATCGGAAAATAGGCCGGAGGCGGATTATCAACGTGAGGTCAATGAAGTCGGCCTCAGGGTGATGTGTGGGATTTTTCGATGTACTGTTTTGGGCGTTCTGATCGCCATATGCATGAAGGCCCAAAGCGCTTACCTGACATCGCGTGGAGAAAATGTCGTGGCTTGGTTGGTCGGCGATATGT
>NZ_RZSG01000125.1:0-11398 GCF_003997725.1 Mesorhizobium sp. M4A.F.Ca.ET.050.02.1.1 | reverse complement strand
CGAATCTCCCGGCCCAGCGCCTTTAGGCAATGCGGCGGCCACGGAGCTCATGTCACTCGGCTCAGTTCCACCGTTACACGAGGATAGGCGACCGGATGGCGGCACGCTGATGGGCTCTGACGATAATTTTGACATCGTTGTCGTTGGAGCCGGCCCGGTCGGCCTTTCGTTCGCTGCGTCGCTTGCCCAAAGCGAACTCAAGGTGGCAGTTGTTGAACAGAACACATTCGATAGTCTGGCGAATCCGGCTTTCGATGGTCGCGAAATCGCGCTGACCAACGCTTCGATCAGAACCCTTCGCGAGCTCGGCGCCTGGGATGTCATCCCGGCTTCGGACAAATCAGCACTTCAAGGCGCGCGCGTGCTCAACGGCTCGAGCGCATTCGCTCTTCGTTTCGATCCTCCCAGCAACTCTGGAGAACCGCTGGGGGTTTTGGTTCCAAATTGCCGGATCCGCGAGGCGCTGTTCAAAATCGTCCGCTTGCAGGATCGCGCCCGGCTGTTGTGCGGCCACTCGGTCGTCGATGCAACAAACAGCCAAGAAGGAGCAGTCGTAACGCTCTCTAATGGCGCGCGTTTAACTGCTCGGCTGGTTGTTGCCGCGGATTCGCGTTTGTCCGCCACGCGTGATCTGCTAGGCATCGGCGCCGATATCAACCGGCTTGGCCACTCGATGCTGATTTGCCGAGTGAGGCACGAGCGCGCCCACCACCAGATCGCCATCGAATGGTTCGATCACCATCAGACGATAGCGATGTTGCCCCTCGCGGAGGGCATGTCGTCGCTGCTGCTCACATTGCGCTCAAACGAGGCCTATAGACTGCTTGCCTTCGATGATGATTTGTTCCTGTCGGAGTTGACGAAACGGTGTCGAGGGCGCCTTGGAAAAATGACCTTGGCAAGCAAGCGCCACACCTATCCGCTGGTCACGACCTGGGCGCACAAATTCCGGGCGCCGAGCGCCGCACTCATCGGCGACGCTGCCATCGGCATGCACCCGGTGACCGCTCACGGATTCAACATCGGTCTCAGCAGCCAGAAGCAACTCGCCCGTGGAATCATGACTGCGTGCCGCGACGGCCGCAATGTTGGCGACCCCGACATGCTGCATATATACGAAAGGCGGCTGCGCCTGTCGGCGGCGCCGCTCTACCATGCAACGAACATATTGATTGGACTCTACTCCAGAGACCACCTGGCGGCACGGCTTGCAAGGCATCTGGGGCTTCGCTTTGCCCAACATGTTCCCCTTGTCCGGCATGGGATATCGGCGGAGCTCCAGCGGTGATACTGCACCAGCAGTCGCATTTTTGCGCGTGCTGGGCGAGCGATGGGAGAGAGTGCATGATGCACCGGAGTAATCCTGCTCCCCGACGCTGATCTCCGATTGAAGAATTAACCCGTCCTTCAGGGGGGCTGCATAGGCTGCGGACAAGCAGGAGTAAGCAAGCTGACCCGTCCAGCCTTGGAAAAGAAGATCCGCTGGAGGCGAGAATCCTTCAGGACCAGCTCGCTGATCTGAGGGCAGGCCTTTTCGTCTCAATGCCGATAAGCATTGTGCTGTCCGGGCTGATTTTGACCGTGCAGGCCCTTTCCGGGAACGGTCTTGCTGGCGCGGCCTGGTTTTCGGTCGTTAATGCGATAAATGCCGCCCGCCTTGCACTCGCCCGTCATCAGCTGAAGGAACCCGGAGTCCAGGATGATCTGACACGGGTTTGGCTGCGGCTTCGCTGGTTTGGCAGGCTTGCTCTTCTGGCGGGATTCACCTGGTCATTCCTTGCCATCCTAACGGCTGGATACACGACGTCTCAAGCATCGCTGCATCTAATAATTCTGGCGGGCATTTCAGCTGGCGCGGTCACGTACGGCAGCTCATATGCTGCGGCAGCGATATGCTTCATCACACCGCCACTCCTCATTGCCGCCGCATGTTTGCTGACGAAGGGAGCCCCGGAAAACTACATTCTGGCTTTTGCCGTCCTGCTTTTCGAGGGCGGCCTGGTTCGATCCTCGTTCGTTGGACAAGCGCGCTTCCGTGACGCGAGCCGCCTGAGACATCAAGCCGAGCGGCTTGCCGCGGAAATGGAGCGCAATTCCAGGGAGGACCATCTTACCGCGCTCCTCAACAGGCGGGGCCTCGAACATGCAATCGATCAGTTTGAGAACACCGATGGACCCTTTGTGGCCATGCTGATTGATCTGGACGGGTTCAAATCTGTCAACGGTACCTACGGTCACAGAACGGGTGACGAGCTGCTTGCCAGGATCGCCCGCCGAATAGAGGAAGAAGCACCGGAGGGCTCAACGCTCGCCCGCATCGGTGGGGATGAATTCGTGCTGGTTTTTTCTTCGCGAAAGAATTCTCCTTCTCCCACCAATCTCGCGTCCAATCTCATAGCCAAGCTTGCTCGCCCCTATCCTGGGATCGCATCCGTCCGCATTGGAGCGTCTATAGGAATCTACTTGGCTGAAAACCCCGGACTGACGGAAATGTTGTTGCGGGCCGACATCGCCCTTTACACAGCTAAGCGCCGCGGCAGGAATGAATTTTGTCTGTTCGGTGCCGAGCTAGCCCGGGAACTGCAACGCCGCCAGTCAATCGAACGCGATCTTCATTCGGCGATAACGATGAGAAGCTTGGTCGCTTGGTTTCAGCCAATCGTAAGACTCGAAACTGAAGCGTCGTCGGTTTTGAAGCCTTGCTAAGATGGTCTCACCCGCTTCACGGTCCCATTTCTCCGCCCGAGATCATGACAGCGGCACGCGAAACTGGAATGCTTCAGCTGCTAACTCAAACGGTATTCGCCGACTGTTGCGCTCTTATCGAGGGCTTGGTCAAAGCTGACCGTCGTGATGTTCGTGTGGCGATGAATGTTTCACCGCGCGAGTTGGAAGCTGGCGATATTGACGAGATGATTCTTAATGGTCTGGCGGCAAAAGACCTCCCTGCAACGATGTTCGACATCGAGATTACCGAAGAAGCCCCAGTGGATCCGGACAGAGTGGATGAAAAGCTCGGCCAGCTTTCACATGCTGGCATTTCTATCGCGCTCGAGGACTTCGGCACCGGTTTTTCGACGTTGGCATCGCTCAAGGACAGTCGGATCAGGAAAGTGAAAATAGATCAGGGCTTCATTCGCGGCTTAGCCAAGTCCCGGGAGAATCGGCTGCTTGTCAAAGCGGTGATTGACCTTGGTAGGACGCTCGGGATCGAGGTCATGGCCGAGGGCGTTGAAACAGAGGCAGATCGGCAAACTCTGTACAAGCTTGGCTGCAGAACCGCGCAGGGCTTCCTGTTCTCTAAGGCAGTGCCTCTCCATTTGGCACTTGATTCGGTAGTAAAAGAGCACGCGAAGGAGTTGTGACCGGCCTCTCCGTCCGTGCTGCTCGCGGAACTTTCATGTGGGGTGGACCTGACGCGCGAAAGCCGTTTCGGACGGTAGAGTTATTACGGGGGCGAAACTGAGCACGTGGTTTGGATAGCAGCAATCCGGTCCACCGGCGCACATGCAGCGGCTTCATACAAGCGTTCAAGTTGCGAGATGAGCTTGAGTGAACGACGTCGGAGAATTGCGTCCCTTGGACGCTGGTTTCGCGGTTCCCGTAGGATTCGATTACGGGAAGCGTTCTTGGCTGCTTCTCGGCTCAGCGCTCATCTGGATGAACAACGTACCCGCGGTCAAGGTTTTCGCGACCTCAACCCAGTCACCATCCCGCAACAGCAGCGGTCGGGTCCTGATCAAGCGCTCAGCCTCAGCACAGGTGCTGGAGCAACGGTAGAGCGCGGAAAACGTGTATCGGAATGCGCTGGCTCACCATAGGAAGCTGCCACGGCATGTCGAATGTCCCCAGGGGGCGGGACCGTTCCCTTGCATTTGTCTCGATGACGGGCTCTCAAAGCTAAAGCCAAGAGAGCTTTATAAAAATCGCACCCGATCGGCTGCGCAACGACGACCAGCTGAGGCCCGATCGGGTGCTAAGGTCGTGCCAAAAAAGGCGCGTCACTGTCGCATTTCTAGCCGGCTTGCGATCGGACGTCATCTCTTGGCGATCGTTGCCCCTTCTCTCAAATGCGCTTAGCGGCGCCGACGGCGAATAGCGCAAGCTTTTCCACCCGTTTCTACTCCACTACCGAGACTCGTCACCAACCTCCTTTTATTCGCTTCCATATGGCCCATCCTGTCTCCAATCGAGGAGGAGCGCGAACATGGGCCAAGCCGTAGAACGTCTCAGTCTCGGGAATTCTTCTGCTCGCCAAACTGCCGTTGTCACCGGCACCATATTTGGCAGGGTGACAGTGAACGACAAGATATCAGGCGTTCTTGTCTGGGCTGAACTATGCTTGCAAGCCATAACCCAAAAATCGCCGATCCCTTTGAATTCGAGCCGGATGAATGGGTGTTTCAAAATTTTTGGCGGTTTTAGGCAGAACCCTCCGATGGCCCGCGTACCGGTCAAGCTTCGTGAGCACTTTAGGTTCGTCGATCAGGCATAGGTTTGTATCCCATGCCACATGCTGGCCGTTTGCCTAGTTCGGAAGCCCTCGAGAGGCGTTGCTCGTCTTGGTATGGCGTCGCCCCTTTTTCCGATCCATCGGCCACGGAGCTAGAATGCTGTCTAGCTGTTGCCGCCTACTTGGTCATCCGGCATGGAGATGCCTATATACCGACCTTCGAAAGGCTGGAATACGAGGTCGAACAAATGCGGCGGAAGCTCGGAAATCGCGAGCGAGCGCAGCGCGTGCTGGCCACGCTCAACCTAAATGGCTCGGACAGCTGGAGCCGTGAGGTTGGTTCTCAAGGCCTGGATGGCGCCGCAATCACATTCGCCCGGGCGGGGTAAAAGCGATTTTTTGAAGCCACTCGCGCTTTTGCGCTAACGAAGGTCCCGCGCCGTATTTGGGCCGGATCCATTTGTGGCCCATCAGAGAAGCAATTACCTTCTCCGGCGCCTCAACTGCCGTCAGCCGGTCCTCGAAAGTGTGTCGCAGGCTATAAAGACTATGCTCGGAAGTCGGCAGAAGTTCCTTGCTGGCGAGCACCTTGTTGACGAGCGCTGAAAGTGACGCGGCCTTGTCGCGATAACGAGGAAAGCCGTCCGGATGGAGCTTGATGGCTGCAAGTGCGCCGCCAACCAAGGGAATGTCACGGGCTGAATGACCGGTCTTCAAGCGACGGCCATTGGGGCGCACCCGCACATGCGGGATTTCTTGATCGAGGTGGATTGTTTCGGTGGTGAGGTTTGCCGCTTCAGAAAGCCTGAGTCCGGTATCGGCAATCACATAGATTAGATGGCGGGCTTCGTCATTGAGTCCGTCGAGCGCGCCTTCAGCGAGTATCTTCTCCTGAATGAACTCCGCTGTGAACGCAGCGCGTTGCCCGGGGACGGCGCCGGAAAGACGCAGGTTTCGAAAAACCGGCTCCAGCTTGAGCTGGTGAGTCAGATCGACGACGCGCAGCATTTTCGAAACATGGCCGATGTCCTTGTTGGCCGTACCGATATCAAGTCCATCCTCAACGATCCGCTTTTGCCACCACTCGCGGAACGCGATTGCGTCGTCCCGAGTGAGGCTTGCGATCTCCTTGTCGCCAATGACTCCAACCAGATTGGCAACTGCGCGCTTTTTGGGGTTACGCCATTTCTTGATTTGGTTAGGCGACATGGTCAGCAAGTTCTGTTGCTCGATCGTCTCGAATTCCTTGATAAGACCGCTCAGGCGGACCGCTGGCCGCTTCTCCCCACCCATGACGGCCGAGACGTCCTGCGCGTCCTCGATCGATTTTTTGTCGAGGAGCAGCTTGATACGGGCCATGAGTTCGTCGAGCGGCCCCGCTGCTAGTTCCTCGTTAGAGCGATAGGCCAATCCAAATGACCGCGCGCGCTTCCTCGCGGCTTCGAAACGCAGCCCCGCCTCGGCGGATTGGCCTTCCCGCAGTCTACGCCAATACGCCTCCAGCCCCGCGCCGAGGCTTTGCACTGCATCTCGCGCCCGTACACCGCGGGGATCGTCAGCCACGGCGACGCCCGTGGAAATGCGTACTAGGCAGCGGCGATCAAACGCCGCGAATTCCTTCGGCACCCTGCGGACGAGATACCAGATGCCTTCACGTTTATGCGGCTTTGGCGCTGCGGAACGTCGCATTATCTTTCTCTAATGTTACACAGTTTGTTACACAGTCTAAGATAAGTTTCGCTTCGCGCTGGTCAAGCGCAACAAGGAAGCTTTTGAAAGGAAACGATTATTATGGAAGCTAAATGGCGGAGAGGGAGGGATTCGAACCCCCGAGGCACGAACGTCCGAGTCACGGATGTTGTGAGCCTCGATGGCTGCGAGGAGCGGAGCGTAACCAGCCGTTTGGTGGCGAAGTTGAGAGAGCCAACCAATGGCGGAGAGTTGGTCTTCATAACCCACGAAGGGTGGAAGCTGCTTCCCTACGTAGGAAAGCTGGACTGGACTTTGATCGTGGACGAAGCGCCCGCAATCCATTCAAGTTTTGACCCGCTTATTGATGACGATCTGCGGCAACTGATCAATCAGGCCGTTTTTCTGCCCAGCCCCTACGAAGGCCTGAAATGTTTCTCGGTCTCAAAGTCTCCCGAAAGGGTTCTGACCTCCGACAAACACACCGTGAACGGTAGCAAAATTCACAAATTGGCATGGGAGGCCTTTTCGAAGAAAGCGCTTGTCCTCGTGCCCGATACTTCTGTCGAAGCGCTACAATCGCCGGATTCCGAAGGCCGGAAGTTTCAAGCCTTCTCGCTCCTCACGCCGGAGGTGGTGAAGCCGTTCAAAAGCGTTCTCATGTTGAGCGCAAACTTCGAAAGCACCCTGCCATTTCATCTCTGGAGCCGGCACGGTGCCCGCTTTGTCGAGGACAAAGAACTCGCCAGCCGGTTGAGGTTTCAGAAACACGACGGGCGACGGGCGACGATCAGTTACGTCATTGAAGCAGACTGGTCGAAGCAGATTCAGGATCGGGAGGTGGGTGATGGCTCTGGATGCACCATCCACGCACGGGTCGTTGAGAAAGTGTCCGAATTTTTTGGGACCGATCAATTCCTTTGGGTAGCCAACAACAGGTTTGGCGACGGGCTATTTGCGGCGAACGAGAATGCGACCCGTCTCCCCAATGTGTCCCATGGGCTCAATGAGTATCAGAAGTTCAACAATGTGGTTTTCCTTTCAGCGTTGAACCCGAGTCCCCCTGAATTTTCATACTTCAAGAAGCTCGGCCTGACAGAGAAGCAGGCGAAGGCCGCCCGTTTCCACGAAGCGGTATATCAAGGGATTATGCGGTGCTCGCTGCGCTCACAGGACGATCCTCGTCCTGTCCAGATTGTTGTCATGGATCGGGCAACGGCAACCTATCTGCATCAGCTATTGCCGGGTTCTATAGTCCAGAAGCTGGATTGGATTCCGGCTGACGCCACAAACAGAAAGCAGGCGGGCAGGCCCAAAGAACATGTAGATGCCACAGCGAGGAAGCGAGCCAGTCGCAGCCGGCAGAAAGCAATTAAGGCTCATGATGGCTTTGTGACCCGAGCGGACGCACTGGTTCTTTCGGACCATTTTGCCAGCAATGGCAGTCACGAAATCCCTATAGAGTCTATTGGAGAAAACGTGACCAAGTGGTTTTGGGGAATGCAATTCCAATCAATAACTGCGGCGGTTGCCGACGATGTTTTTTGGTTCGAGACACTGTCCGAATTTGTTGATGATCTTCGACGTTTGGCCGGTCAACGTGTCGCAACCAAGGAACGCTGTCGTTTGATCGGTCCGGCATACTATAATCGGGAGAAGGCGGCGGAGACAGACAGAGGCAACGCCAATATCGAATTCCTGAGAGGAATCTGGTTGGACAATGATGGCGGCGGCATTTCGCCAGTTGATGTTTCCGACCTCTTTCCAGAGTTGAAGATGGTGATCTTCAATTCCTTCAGCAGCACGGAAGCGAAACCTCGCTTCCGGGTTTTCATCCCCACGACCACGGTCTTCAGTGTCCATACCCATGACACCATCATGCGGGGGATTTGGAACCGGTTGCACAAGGCTGGCTTTGAAGCTGATAGGGTTTCCGAAGCGGTTGATGGCCGTCGCTTTCACGGATTTGACTGGAGCAAGAGGCCAGCGACGAGTTTGTTTTATCTGCCGTGTCAGGCTGCCGACCCTGCCGGTAATATTTTCCTTGAATTTCTCAGCGGTGAAAGAAGGCCGTTGGAGCCAATAGGCTGGATAAAAAAATACCATCGAGAACCGGAAACCTTGACCGAAAGGGCGGTGGACGATTGGTCAGACGCCTCAGTTGATTGGGCAAAACTGGACGCTGCGACAGCAGCGTGGCGCAATGCGCCCAAAACACCGGGCAACGGCAATCGTGATTTCTTCAAACTCGGTTTAAGTCTGAAGGCCGCAGGCTTGTCGCAGAGCGGAATAGAAGCGCAACTCTGGGAAGAAGCGATATTTGCACGAAGTCCTACGAAGCGACGTCGGCAAATACCGTCCGTCATCCGCTCTCTGAAGATTTATAAGGTAGGCCAGAGCGGGAAAAAGGCAGCATAGTCGCAGTGGGCGAAGGAAGGAGCAGGAGGGTATGGCAAGCAAATTCAGTTTGTTCTCGTGGGCGGCATTCGTCGGGATCTTCGTGGCCTTTGGTGGCGACTCCTACACAGCCAAAGCCTCATCCGAGGAACGTACCGGCCTTTGCACGCAACCGATTCCAGAGTTCAAACTGGTGTACGACGCAAGGCTGGGTAAGAAATGGAACCCTACAGACGAACAAATTACGAAGCTTTGCGGATGCATTTGGGCGAAGTTCCCGCCGGGCGGTTGGGAACGAGAGACTTCACGCAAAATCAGAGCCGGTGAAGCTCCCGGTTGGCGGAGGGATGAATTCCATCAACGCTTCGGAAAGGCCTTTCAAGAATGTTACAGCGGGTTACGCTGACATGCCAACCGATAGTTCCGAACGTTTCCCAGTCTGACGCCTAACAAACCAAAATCGTCTGCCGCTCATAAAGTGTGTATAGGGAAATTTCGTGGAGATGCCGTGCCGGGCGACGAGCCTCCCATAAATCTGGTGCTTCCGGTTATCGGTCGCCTCGAAATGGAAGTTATAGGGCTTTTCCCGCAGGACCCATTCGGTTGTCAGTGACACCACGTGCCGCAGAACGGGAAATCCGTTCCGGAAGTAGCCTCCCTCATTAAACGGTGCGAATTCGTCATCCCAACCCAACCATGAGCCTTCGGTGTAGGCTTTCAGGGGTGTAGCGCCACCGATAACCCGATACGTGACCGGGCCTCCGGCAATTGCCGCAAACTCGAATAGCAGGCCCTCGACCTTAAAGCGCTTACGATAACACCGCTGTTCGGGGTTAGGGCTTGGCAGCGAAGCTGCACTCAAGTTCGTCAAGGTCGGCTTTGTGTTCTCGCCAGTGGGCTTTGAAGTTCTCAACTCCGGTCTCTTTCAGCAGCCTGTCGATCTCAGCACGAGCGGGCAGGGGAAGATTGCCGATCCATGCCCGGGCGTTGTCCGGCAACTGCTCCAGAAGCGATCTAAACGCAGTTTGGGCCATCAAGCGGCCTCATCAGCCAAAATCCGATACACGGACGAGCGACCCACCCCGATTGCCTTGGCGATTTCCGATGGCTTCTTGCCTGCCCGATGCATCGAGACGATCTCAGATGTCTTGCGGCGGGCCGTGGGCGCACGTCCCTTGAATTTGTGCTCAGCCTTGGCCTTGGCGATACCTTCCCGCTGACGTTCAAGCATCAATTCCCGTTCGAATTGAGCGATTGAGCCAAGCATGTTCAGCATCAGCCGACCAGTTGGCGTGGCGGTGTCGACATTCATCCCGAGAATAATCAGGCCGACCTTCTTTGCCTCAAGCCGGGCGACAATCTGGCACCAATCGGCAACCGAACGGGCAAGCCGGTCGAGCTTAGTGACTACAAGTCTGTCGCCTTCACGTACGAACTCGATTGCTCGTTCAAGTTCCGCTCGGTGTGCGTTGACCGAAGAAACCTGCTCACCGAAAATCTTTTCGCACCCCTGTGATTGCAAATCCCGGAGCTGAGCCTCGTAACCGGCCTGCTGATCCAGCGTGCTGACTCTGCAGTAGCCTATGAGCATGTCGCATCCTTCCCAATAGCCTCTAAGAGATTGTGAGACAAGATTCCTAAAAAGTCAATAGAACTCTTGTGGGACGGAAAGGAACCGATATGGTCCGTTCCACAAGAGCAGGGGGATGCGGGATAGCCGCATAGGGACGAAATGTTGACAGGAAGCGGTGCGAGTGTGGGCGGCGGTGACATGCCGCCGGAGCAGCGCACACGAGCGGATCAACTCATCCGGCAGTTCGAAGTGGAACTGCAGGCTGTAGCTGCGGAGAACGGCATAGCCCGACGGTATATCCGGCCGCTTCTCGGCGGTTCCGTCATATGTGGCAGTTTTGAGGACCGCTATTTTGTGGGCTATAAGCCCCACTTAGGAGTGCCTACTATTATTTTCACTTCCCTCCAAGCGACCGGGAACGTGGGCATCCAGCAATACCTTGATTGGCTTTCAGATACGTTCGGGGACGGCTTTTCTGCGGTCGAACTGCAAGAAGCTTGGCTGAATCAGCCAGCAACACTTCGAGCTGTAGCGGTGGCTATGATTCAGGCCGAACTTGTTCACAATCAGCCCAAGGGACCTGCGGCGCAAATGAACCCTGTATTCGGACCTAACATTTACCCTGTTCAAGAGAAGCTCGTCTTCGTTCTGATGCCGTTTGAAGCTGACCTTACGGCTATCTATGAAAGCTTCGTCAAGCCGACCGTTGAAAGCAAGAATTTGATATGTCGTCGAGCTGATGATCTACATACCAACAATGCCATCATGCAAGATATCTGGAAGTCTATATGCGAGGCTCGCATAGTCATAGCTGACCTAACAAATTTGAACCCAAACGTGATGTACGAATTGGGAATTTCACACACTGTCGGGAAAGAGACGATTCTGATACATCAAAACAAAGGTCAGGTGCATTTCCCATTCGACGTGACACACTTTAGGATATTAACCTATACAGACACCGCCACTGGCGGAGACGAATTGAAGAGAAAGTTGAGCTCTACTATCGATTCTGTTCTGGAAAAAATCCGGGCATCTGTTTCTCCTTAGTAAGATGCTTACTGAAGCGTTCGAGTTCCCGCTCGACGGATGACGCATTCAATGAGCGATAAAAGCCACGAAGCGTAGGGGAAGCATAGATGAATTCGGAGACAAAGAGGATCGCAGCGTATTTGGCGATTAGCTTCTCTATTCTGTTCATGATGATGGTAGTTTCAATAGGAGGCTATTTAGGGTATTTGGACACTCTTTGCAGATGTACAAACGGGAATAATAATAGATTTGAA
>NZ_RZSG01001259.1:0-994 GCF_003997725.1 Mesorhizobium sp. M4A.F.Ca.ET.050.02.1.1 | reverse complement strand
GCAGATGGAGGTAGGCCTCGACATTGGCGGTGGAGTGAACGAGGAGGCACGCGAGCATTTCCTCAAGGCGCTGGAACGCGATCCGGAATCAGGCCTTGCGCATGCCTATCTGGCGCTTGCCGACATGATCATAGGAGGCTGTTCCGCCGCGCCGCGTGCCGTGCTCGATCAGGCGCGCGACCGGGCGCTGCACGCAATCGCGGTCAGTCCCGACGAAGGGCGATGCCACAGGATCCTGGCACTGACGCTGCTCTGGCGGGGCTGCGACGAATACGAAGCCGCCGAAAAGCACTTCGCCCGCGCGCTCGACCTCAATCCCTACGATGCCGACACGCTCGCCCAGACCGGCTACTTCAGGGCGCTGCGAGGCGATGGCGAAGCCGGGCTGGCGCTGCTCGACCAGGCCATCCAGCTCAACCCGATGCATCCGAGCTGGTATTATTTCGACCGCGGCGTAGCCTTGTTCATCGCCGGCCGCTACCGTGAGGCCGCGGCTTCCTTCTCCTGCCTGCCGCTCAAGGGCGTGCGGCAATGGGCGCGACTGGCGGCGTGCCACGCGCTCGACGGCGACACCGAGAAAGCCAAGGCTTGCGTTAGGGAAGGCCGCGCGCTGGATTCGGGCCTGACCGTGGCGGATATCCTTGCAGACCTGCGCATAGAGTGCGCCGAGAACTGTGACCGGTTGCGAACCGGTCTCGAGCGCGCCGGCTGGGACAACACGCCGGCATAGCCAGTCCGCCGCGCAGCGGGCATGATGGCCGGCGATCGCCCGCCGACTCGGGCTCCATTGCCAATCCGCGGGGGCGCATGAAACCAGCCATCCTCTTGCTTTTGCTCGCGGCCATGCTGCCGTCCGCATCGGCGCGGGCCGGCGACTGGAAGCCGGTCGAAAAGGTCGAGACCTATGCCGTCTCCGGACAGACCGCACCGGAGCTCTATGCCTCGATCGGCGAGAAAGGCCCGGTGATCGGCAAGGACAGTGCAGGCAACGAAC
>NZ_RZSG01001258.1:0-996 GCF_003997725.1 Mesorhizobium sp. M4A.F.Ca.ET.050.02.1.1 | reverse complement strand
GGAACACCCCTCATCCGTCGCCTTCGGCGACACCTTCTCCCACAAGGGGAGAAGGGGGAGACAACCAACCTCGCCGCCTTTGCCGTCGGCTTTATCGGCCTCGTCGGCACCATGGTCCTGCAATACATCGCCTTTGCCGCGATGCCGGTGATCGAGGCCAACCTCGTCGCCTATACCTGGCCGCTGATGGTGGCGGCCGCTATCATCGTGCTGGACAGCCCGCGCCGCCCCGTGTTGCTCGGCATCACCGCCGCGCTCGGCTTTCTCGGCGTGGCGCTGGTCATCTCGGGCGGGCGCGAGCAATCATGGTTCCAGGGCAATCCCGCCGGCTATCTCGCAGCCTTCGGCTCGGCGCTGTGCATGGCCTTCTATTCGATCGCCGTCGGCCGCCTGGCCACGCCGCCGGACCGGTTCCTGCTGCCGTCCGCGCTTGCCGGCGTGGCCCTGACCTTCGCCTGGTGCCTGCGCGACGGCGTCGCCTGGCCGGTTGGGGTCTATGTCGTTGCCGGGCTCTATCTCGGTGCCGGCCCGATGGGGCTCGGCTATTATTTCTGGTCGCGGGCGCTGAAGCTCGACCGAGGCGGCAAGGTTGCGGTTGCCGCCTATCTCACGCCGATCGCCTCGACGTTGCTTTTGGCGCTTTCGGGCGAGACGCTGACGACGACGGCCGTTGCCGGGGCCGTCCTCGTCATTGGCAGTTGCATTGCGGTGGGCATCGAAGGTCCGGAGGCCGGGAACAATGCTTGACGAGGACGAACGCCGCGCCAGACAGGAAGCGCATTGGCTGGTAAAGGAATTCGGCGCCGAGGCGCCGCTTTACGCCGCGATGAAGGCGGAAAAGGCTATTGAGCAGAAAGATTTCGGTCGTTGTGCCCGTTGGAAGCGTATTCTCGAAATTTTGGCCGATCCCGACCCGTCCAAGTCTGTCGTCTCGAAGTATTAGATTTTCTAAATTGCGCGAATCCCGAGGCCATGAAAATATCAGCTCGTATTGAG
>NZ_RZSG01001257.1:0-997 GCF_003997725.1 Mesorhizobium sp. M4A.F.Ca.ET.050.02.1.1 | reverse complement strand
CCCGTATCTATGACTGCATGGGCATCGCCCGCGATATTTCGAAGACGTCGAACGGCGTCGTGCGCTCGCTGGTCGAGCGCGGCCTGGCGCGGCCCGACCCGCTTCACCTCGGCCTCGACGTCACCGCCAATTGCGAGTTGGTCGCGGCCGACGGCACGGTGTCATCCAAGATCCTCGCGATTGGACCGCTGACGCGCGGCACTTTCTTCGAAATCGACGCCATCCCCGACATTCGCGTCCAGTGCGCAAAGCTCAGCAAGCAATTGCTGGGTTCGGATTGAACCCGATGGCCGGCAGGCCAGAGCGACTGCCTTGAAAGACAAGCGCCCTGCCATGGTTTTTGATCCCGGGTGATGGCGTTGAGGATGGTCAGCAGCTTTCTGGCTGTGCAATGACGCCGACGATTTTGGCTTGCCCTTGGCGACAAGCTTGCATGAAGCATTCGGTAGGCAGGGTCGTGTCCTAGGCATATTGCAGTCTGGGCACGACTCCGCGCCGATCGACCGGCGCAGCAACGCTAACGCCGATTGTTCTCGAAGGCACCTACCCCTTGCGCGATCAGGTTGGTGGCCATCACCAGCGAGACGATCGCGCCCGAGTTGAAGACCACCACCCACCATTTGCCGCCGGTGAGGAAGCCATAGCCATCGGCGATCGCAAGGCC
Organism: Mesorhizobium sp. M4A.F.Ca.ET.050.02.1.1; assembly: GCF_003997725.1. Classification (NCBI taxonomy): domain Bacteria; kingdom Pseudomonadati; phylum Pseudomonadota; class Alphaproteobacteria; order Hyphomicrobiales; family Phyllobacteriaceae; genus Mesorhizobium; species Mesorhizobium sp. M4A.F.Ca.ET.050.02.1.1. The sequence continues at coordinate 333 of NZ_RZSG01001257.1, read as the reverse complement.
CCAATCCGCCGAGGGCGGCTGGATGCCGAGGCCGAGAAAGCTCAACGTCGCGATCGAAAAGAAAGCGTACCCCAGCCGGGTGACGAGTTCGATCAGGGTCGTCTCGCGGATGTTGGGCAGGATCTCCAGCGCCATGATGGCGAACGCGTTCTCGCCGCCCAGGCGAGCGGCGCTGACATATTCGCGTTCGCGCTGCTCGCGCACCGCGGCGCGCACGGTTCTTGCCACCAGCGGCGCATAGGCGATGGCGATCACCAAAATGACCGTGAGGTTCGAGGGTCCGAGCGCAACCAGTGTCATGGTGACGAGCACGATGAAGGGAAAGGCCATCAG
>NZ_RZSG01001256.1:0-999 GCF_003997725.1 Mesorhizobium sp. M4A.F.Ca.ET.050.02.1.1 | reverse complement strand
CGCCAGGCGCCACTTTCGATGACGCGATCATGCGCCGGCGTGAACCTCGTTTCCAGCCGGCCCGACTTCTCCAGCTGCTCGACGATCTTCTTGACGTGCTGGCTGTGGCTGACGGGTGCCACGAAGGTAGCGTCGGCGGTCGAGACAATGGCGACGTCCTTCATGCCGATGGCCGAAAGCAACCGGCCCTCGCCGCGGATGTAGGAGTTTTCGCAATCGATGGCGACGACATCGCCGACGATCACATTGCCGTCCTTGTCTGAAGGGCCGACGTCGAGCAGCGACTGCCAGGAGCCGAGGTCGTTCCAGCGGAAACCCGCCGGCACCATGGCGATGCCCTTGGCCCGCTCCATGATGGCGTAGTCGATCGAGGTCGAGGGAATGGCGGAATAGAGATCGAGCGGCATATAGAGGCCGGAAAGATCCGATGTCGCCGCCTTGTAGGCGGCTTCGGTGGCCTGCCAGATGCCGGGCTGGAACGCCGCGAAGGCGTCACGCATGGCGCCGGCGCGGAACAGGAAGATGCCGGTATTCCAGTAGAAGGTTCCGGCTTCGACATAGGCTTGCGCGGTGGCGAGGTCGGGCTTCTCGACGAAGCGCGAGACATCGAAGATGCCGTCGGTGTCAGCGGCGACTTCGATATAGCCATAGCCGGTCTCGGGCTGGGTCGGCTTGATGCCGAACACCACTAGACGACCGGCGCTCGCCGCCTCCGCTCCGGCTTCGACGCTGCGCCAGAACTGCTTGGCGGTTGAAATCTGGTGATCGGACGGCACTACCAGCATCAGGCTGTCGCCAAATTCGGCGAGCGTGCGCAATGTGGCGAGTGCGACAGCGGCCGCGGTGTTGCGGCCGGCCGGCTCGAAAAGCGGGCCGCCGCCGGCGAGGTCGAGCCCGGCGAGGTCGACATGGACGCGCTCGGCATGGCGCTCGGAGGCGATCAGGAAGATCGGTGTTTCGCCGGTGGGCCTCGCCGCCAGCCGGCGCAAGGTCTTGGCC
>NZ_RZSG01001255.1:0-1001 GCF_003997725.1 Mesorhizobium sp. M4A.F.Ca.ET.050.02.1.1 | reverse complement strand
GTCCGCCGCAAGGCAGCGCGAAGCAATTGCCAATGGCTTTTTCCTTGAGCGAAAGCTAGAGGGGTTCCTGTTGCATTCCCGCTTTGGGCCTCTCGTTTCCAATCAGAGATTTCCACGGATCTCTTAGTTTGGAAAATAGAATTTCACCGTCATTTAATCCAATCTGGATATATGGAAGGGGGCGTTGATCACTTTTCCTGGAGTCGCCTCGCCGCCGTGTCCAGCGCGTGCCAGAGCGATGCGGCGAACGACCGTGCCCCCAGGAGGGCGACAAGAGTTTCGCTTCGTCGGATCACGCAGCAGCTCATATGCTCAAGGCCGGTACGTGTCGCACGGCCCGGGCCAAAGTCCGCGAGATCGATGTTGACCAGCTTCGACAGCAATGACTCAAGCAGCGCCGTGCCGGACCGCGAAACAATCTCAAACGCGATCCAGCCATCGGTCTGCTCGGTTACCGAACAGTCTGGCGCGGCATGTCTTAGATGGGCAGCGAAATTCTCCTCGGCACGGCCCTCGGCTTCGATCATCCATTGATCGAGGCCGACCCAGAAGGCCGCCATCCCCTGCCCTGCCACCCAGTGGCCCGGCTCGGGAAGATGAAGGCCGAAGGGCACTGGCTTTGCCGAACCGCGGCGTAGCGAAAGAGAGGCAAGCGCCAGCTCCGGGTTCTCCCGGATGTCCAGTGCCGCAAAGGATACTGAGCGGGGGTGTGCGGCGCCGAGCGCCGTTAAGGCGTTAAGGTCAGTCACGCAGACGTGCTCCTTCTGGATCGACGAAGTGTGCCGGCACGATCCGCAGGCGTTCGCTTTCGCCTTCAACTGGGTTCGCGGCGATGATCACCTCGCCTATGCGTTGGTCGCCGTTTTCCAGAAAGCCGAGCCCGATCATCGATCCGACATGCGGGCTGTAGCAGGCCGATGTGATCCAGCCCTGGTCGGTGTCGAGATTTTGGGTAGCGCCCTGGGTGAAGAGATGTGACCCGGCAACAACCTTGCCTGCAC
>NZ_RZSG01001254.1:0-1004 GCF_003997725.1 Mesorhizobium sp. M4A.F.Ca.ET.050.02.1.1 | reverse complement strand
GCGCATGTTCAAGCAGCCGGCGAGGTCGCAGAAGCCGGTCAGGCCCGGCGGCCAACCCATACATCACCCCCCCTCGGCGGCCGGGCCACCTAACTTCCCGAAAGTGATGAGGTACGATCCCGGTCGCCGGAGAGTTGCGGCGGCGGAGGGATTGGCGACGCAAACCTTCCGGCGCCGGGGCCAGCCGGGGGCGCGAAAAATCGATGCGGAGGCAACAAATGCCTCAGCGCTCCGTCGAAGCAAAAGCTTTTGGCTCAGGGAGCCTTAGAAATGGTGGTGGCGGCGAGCGCCCCAAGCTTGCCCGCCTTGAGCAGTACCGGCCTGGCGTAGGTCTTCTTCACGGAATCCCTCCTTCAGCAGCTGCCAAACTTTCCTCTGCTTCGCCGCTCCTGTCAACGCACCGAGGTTGAGCGGCCTGGGACGGACCTCTGTTCACGCCTGTGATAGCCCCAGCCGACTCAACGAACGCCTGGCACTGGCGCTTTGGTGGAAAATGCGGGATCAATCGACTGCCAGGGAAACGTTGCCGATGTGCAATCTCTACAACATCACCACCAGCCAGGAGGCGATCCGCCAGTGGACGCGCGCCCTGCGCGACGTCATCGGCAACCTCGAACCCTCGGTCGACATCTACCCGAACCAGTTCGCCCCGGTGGTGCGGAACGCCGCCGACGGCACGCGCGAACTCGCCACTCTGCGCTGGGGCATGCCGACACCGCCGGAGCGCATGCGCGGCAATGCCGATTCCGGCACCACCAACATCCGCAACCCGCAATACGCCCACTGGATGCCTTACCTTGGCATCGAGAACCGATGCGTGGTGCCGGTGACGAGTTTCGCCGAGCCCTCGCCCCAGCCTGGCGACAAGGACCCCGAGACCGGCGTGCAGAAGAACTTCTGGTTCGCGCGCGGCGAAGATCGACCGCTGTTCTTCTTCGCCGGCCTGTGGACGCCCTGGCAGGGCGTGCGCAAGGTCAAGGAAGGGCCGGGCGACCACCAGCTCT
>NZ_RZSG01001253.1:0-1006 GCF_003997725.1 Mesorhizobium sp. M4A.F.Ca.ET.050.02.1.1 | reverse complement strand
GGCATCAACAACGCCCGCTTCGTCCATGGCAGCTTCCTCCCACGGTAAGTATTATCATGGAAGGCGGGAAAACGGGCAAGCAAGACGGACATCTGGCGGTGCAGCAACCACTGACTTAGTCGAAAATGACCCGCGTCGCACAGCCAAGCTGGAACGGGACGGATTCGAACCTCGTCATGGGAATGCGAGAGGTGGTTCGCCCAGGTCAGTAACAATGTGTCGAGGCGGAGTTCGGCCCGCGGCTCACTCCGCGGGCGGCGTGCCGGCCATGCGCCTGTCAATTCGCACCGTCTTCAACAGCGTCTCATGCGGTGATCGCACGATGGCGATATCAGCGGGCCGACGATGCTTAGATGCAGCCGCTCCGCTGCCGCCAGGAATTGGCTTAGTTGCTCGGTGCTGCTTGGTGGTCGCCTTAGTAAAGGGCGGCCTATGCTAAGTTGCCACCGAATGTTGTCAGGCGGCGTCCGATTCCGTATATCCCGCAGGCTTCTTCGCCCCGCCCGTGCCGTCGCACTCAGCGCATGTCAGTGTAATTCCAGGACATTTGTGCTGATGCGTGCCCGCCGGGCAGCAATGGCCGTTCGAGCTTCGCCATCTCGGACAATCAAACATCGTGCCGGTACCGCCGCAGCCTTGGCACTCGCCAATCTTAAATAACGCCAACCCCATTTTCGCCCAACCCTGCATGCGCTGCCTGGCAACGCCGCTACCCACGTTTAGACCGCAGCGGGTCCCCACCCCCTGATGACATTACCGTAGGGCAATTAAGGATTTTCTAAAACAGGGAATCTGGGAGTTGTCTCCAATCCCTGTTGAAATGCCGCAAATTGTTCTGGGAAACGAGGGGCGAGATACCGCACCACCTTGGGACTGTCCATCAGGCGGTTGATATACCCTCGCGCCGCCACAAGTTCGAGACTCCACGAGCCCCAGCGCTCGGCGGCGTTTCGGAACTCCTGGCTCAACTCGGCAAACTCAATTTCCATAGCGGTCAACCGTACGG
>NZ_RZSG01001252.1:0-1014 GCF_003997725.1 Mesorhizobium sp. M4A.F.Ca.ET.050.02.1.1 | reverse complement strand
CTGATCGAGAAGCAACTGGCCGACACCGCCGCACCCGACGCCATGCTGGTCGCCGAGACCGGGGGGCTCAACGCCATGATCGTCGATTCCACCGCGCTGCCCGAGCAGGCGGTGCGCGACATCCTCGCCTCCGCCTTCCAGAGCGCCGGCCAGCGCTGCTCGGCGCTGCGCGTGCTCTATGTCCAGAAGGACGTAGAGAAGAAGATGCTGGAGATGCTGAGGGGCGCGATGGAAGCGCTCAACCTCGGCGATCCCTGGCTGATCTCGACCGATGTCGGCCCGGTCATCGACGACGAGGCGCAAACGTCGATCCGCGACTATTGCACCAGGATGGGCCTGCAGGGCCGGCTGATCGCCAAGCTCGAAGCGCCGAAGAGCGGCCGCTTCGTCGCGCCGCATGTCTTCCGCGTCAAGGGCATCGAGGAGATGGAGCGCGAGGTGTTCGGCCCGGTGCTGCATGTCGCCAGCTTCGACGCCGACGAGATCGACGCCGTTATCGCCGCCATCAACCGCAAGGGCTATGGCCTGACCTTCGGCCTGCACACGCGCATTGAAGGCCGCGTCCAGCATTTCGTCGACGGCATCCATGCCGGCAACATCTATGTCAACCGCAACCAGATCGGCGCCGTGGTCGGCTCGCAGCCGTTCGGTGGCGAGGGGCTTTCGGGCACGGGACCGAAGGCCGGCGGGCCGCATTACCTGCGGCGCTTCCGCAAGGGGCCGGAGGCAGGCACGCATGTCGCCGAGGGCCACAAGGTGACGGCAACCGAACTTGCCGACAATCTGCCCGATCCGACGCTCGGCGGCTGGTCGACGCGGCCCGACCGGGTGGCGATCCTGCGGAAGCACCTGCGCGGCAAGGGCGCGGCCGCCATCGGCGCGGCGGCAAGTATCGATTTCGGTCAGGTCGACCTGCCGGGTCCGACGGGGGAGGCCAACACGCTGTCGCTGGCGCCACGCGGCCGGGTGCTTTGCCTCGGCCCTGATGCCGAGACGCTGCTTGCCCAGACGATC
>NZ_RZSG01001251.1:0-1016 GCF_003997725.1 Mesorhizobium sp. M4A.F.Ca.ET.050.02.1.1 | reverse complement strand
GAACTGGCCGGGCCTGCTGATGATAGGCGTGGGCGTCGTCATGCTGTTGTCGGCGGCAGTGCTTTAAGCCGCCAACTCCATCGCCGCTAGGACAAAGCCGCCGAGATCGGCAGCTTCGGCGATTCACCATCCTCGTCACGCAAAGTTGCACGCCTTCAGCCGATCCTCTCGGCTAAAATGCGAGCGGATCAGCCAGAAGGAGAGGAAAGCCATGACCCTACGCTTTGGCCTCATCGCCCTTGCCCTGTCAGGCTTCGCCAGCCAGGCATCGGCTTTCGAGATTTCCAGCCCATCCGTCTCGGACGGCAAGTGGGACAACAGATACATCGGCGACAGCGCCGGCGGATGCACTGGCGGCAGCGTCTCGATCGCCTTGAACTGGAAGGATCCGCCGGCCGGCACCAAAAGCTACGCGCTCACCATGTTCGATCCCGATGCCGGCGGCGGCAAGGGCTGGTGGCACTGGCTGGCCTGGAACATCCCGGCGAGCGCCAATGGATTGCCCGAAGGCGCCGGCTCGAAGGGCGGCAAGGGCTTACCCAAGGGCGCCATGCTCGGCAAGGGCGACATCGGCCGCGCCGGCTATTTCGGCCCGTGCCCGCCGCCCGGCAGCGGCGCGCATCATTATGTCTTCACGCTCTATGCCCTCAAGGCGGCGAAGCTCCACGCCAAGGCGAGCGCTTCTCCCGCGACGGTGGCGGCCGCCGCGAAGGCGCAGTCGCTCGGCACGGCAACGTTGACCTATACATATGAGCGCTAGAGGCTGCCGATCTCCCCCTCGCGGGGAGATCGGCAGCTTCAGCTATTCCGCCGCCAGCAGCTTGTCCTGCGTCTTCGTCTCGAAGTCGCTGGCGTCGTGGCGCTCGTGCAGCTGGTAGGCCGGGTCGCCGGAGAGGCGGTTGACCATACGGCCGCGCTTCACCGCCGGCCTGGCGTCGATGGCGTCGGCCCAGCGCTGGACGTGCTTGTATTCCTGCACGGCCAGGAACTCCCCGGAATCGTTGTAAATGCGGCCC
>NZ_RZSG01001250.1:0-1017 GCF_003997725.1 Mesorhizobium sp. M4A.F.Ca.ET.050.02.1.1 | reverse complement strand
ACACTACACCCATGACGGGATCCTGGAGAAGATCCGCGTCGTCGGCAAGGCGCTCGGCGTCGATGCCAAGGCGGACAGGCTGGCCGCCGAGGTCGACGCCCGGCTGAAGGCCGCCGAGCAGCATACGGCATCGATCAAGGAGCGTAAGCGCATCCTGTTCGTGCTGTCGACGCAGGGCGGCAAGATTCTTGCCGCCGGCAGCGAAACCGCCGCCGATGGCATCGTCAATCTGGCCGGCGGCGTCAATGCGGTCGAAGGCTTCTCCGGCTACAAGCAGATGTCGGACGAGGCGATCGTCACCGCCAGGCCGGAGGTCATCCTGATGATGGACAATGCCGGACCGGCGGTGTCCGACGACGAGCTGTTCTCGAACCCGTCCATCGCCTCGACGCCGGCCGGTGCTGCCCGCAAGGTCATCCGCATGGATGGCGGCTACCTGCTCGGCTTCGGACCGCGCACGGCAGAAGCCATCCGTGACCTTGCCGTTTCGCTCTATGGCGGCCAGGTCACGGACTGATCATGGCGGATCAATCGGTCGTCGGCGCGGCGGGGAGGATGGCGACGGTCGATGGCGACCGCTCGGCGCGCGCTCGCCTCGTCATACTGCTTCTGTGCCTGGCGCTTGCCCTCTCGGTGCTGCTGTCGCTGACATCGGGCGCTTCCGACGCCTCTACGGTCGGCGTCGTTCGTGACTGGCTCACCGGTGCGGTGCCAGGCGACGCGGCATTGAGCGCCCGCGACCGGCTGATCATCTACGACATTCGCTTGCCGCGCGTCCTGCTCGGGGTATTGACCGGCGCAGCACTCGCCGTGTCAGGGGCGGTAATGCAAGGGCTGTTCCGCAATCCGCTCGCCGATCCCGGCCTGATCGGCGTCTCGGCCGGCTCCAGCCTCGGCGCCGTCGCCGTCATCGTGCTCGGCTCGACCTGGCTTGCGCCATTCACCCTGGCGCTCGGCACGCTGGCCTTGCCGCTCGCGGCGTTCGCTGGCGGGCTGGCGGTGACGCTGCTGCTCTAC
>NZ_RZSG01000124.1:0-11421 GCF_003997725.1 Mesorhizobium sp. M4A.F.Ca.ET.050.02.1.1 | reverse complement strand
GGCCGACGGGGGCCGTGGGGATCAACCGCGATGATGAATTGCGGACGCAATTAGGGCTCTAAGCGAACTCGCAAACATCGGCACCGCCCTTCATCCGCCTGCCGGCGCTTGTCCCCGTGAACGGGGAGAAGGGAGAATGGCGGCTCAGTTCCGGTAGACCGGTTCCTGCTCGTCGAGGATCGCCTTCAGCTCGGCGAGATGGCGTTCGGCCTGGCCGGGATAGTCGTTGGCTTCAGCCGCGGTCTTCTCGGCGATGGCGTCAGACAGGGTGCGCAGCGGACGGCCGGTCCACAGCGCCTTGATGTAGGTCTCGGCGGCGCGCTCGAAATAGAACATGCGGTTGAAGGTGTCGGCGACAGTGTCGCCGATGACCAGCACGCCGTGATTGCCCATGACCATGACCTTCACCTTGGGATCGGTCAGAAGCTGCGAGCAGCGCTCGCCCTCCTCCTCGAAGGCCAGCCCGCCATAGTTGGCGTCGACGACATGGCGGTTGAAGAAGGTGGCCGAGTTCTGGTCGATCGGCGGCAGGGTCGAGTCGGCCAGCGAGGCGAGCACGGTGGCGTGAATCGAGTGCACATGCATGACGCAGCGCGCGTGCGGCACGTTGCGATGGATGGCGCCGTGCAGGCCCCAGGCCGTCGGATCGGGCGCATTGGGGCCGGAAAGCGTATCGGGATCGTTGGCGTCGATCAGCAGCAGGTCGCTCGCCTTGATGCGCGAGAAATGCACCTGGTTGGGGTTCATCAGGAATTTGGTGCCGTCCTCGTTGACGGCCAGCGAGAAATGGTTGGCCACCGCCTCATGCATGTTGAGCCGCGCCGTCCAGCGGAAGGCGCAGGCGAGGTCGACGCGCTCCTCATAGAAGGGCAGATTGCTCAGCGGTTCCTTCTGCAGGCGGGCGATGCTCATCGAAAATCCTCCGGTTTTGGTGACAATGCCGCGCCCAATGGCGGCCAGCAACGGGAAAGTGCTGGCGCAAACACCGTTCAGGCGGCCGGGCGCGCCGATTGCAACCCGCCATGCTCGACGATGAAGTCGATCACCTCCCGCAAGCCCTTGCCGCGCGACAGGTCGGTGAAGCCGAACGGCCGCTTGCCGCGCATACGGGCGGCGTCGCTTTCCATCACGTCGAGGTTGACGTTCACATAGGGCGCCAGATCGCTCTTGTTGATGATCAGGAAATCGGAGCGGGTGATGGCCGGCCCGCCCTTTCTCGGGATCTCCTCGCCCTGGCAGACCGAGATGACATAGAGGGTGAGATCAGCAAGGTCCGGTGAAAAGGTGGCCGCGAGATTGTCGCCGCCGGACTCGATGAAGATGATGTCGAGGTCCGGAAATTTGCGGTTCAGTTCGGCGATCGCCTGCAGATTGATCGAGGCGTCCTCGCGGATAGCGGTGTGTGGGCACCCCCCCGTCTCGACGCCGACGATGCGCTCCTCCGGCAGCGCCTGCAGCCGGGCCAGCATCATGGCGTCTTCCCTGGTGTAGATGTCGTTGGTGACGACGGCGATGGAGAAGTCGTCGCGCAGCGCCTTGCAGAGCTTTTCGGTGAGCGTCGTCTTGCCGGAACCGACGGGACCGCCGATGCCGATGCGAAGGGGACCGTTGGCCTGGGTCATGCGGAAAACTCCGTGATGGCGAGGATTGCGAAGCCTGCCCCGATCAGCAGGCAGAGCGGCGAATAGTAGCTGACGTCGAGCCGCGCGAAAGGCTGTTCGGGCGCCAGCCGGCGCCACCATGGCGTGAAGCCGGCAATGCCGCGCCCGAGGAAAACCAGCGCGATGAGCAACGAGGTGGCGGCGAGGCCCGCCTTGGGAAAGGGCGAGGCAAAGACGCCCTCAAGCGCCAGCGGCCAAAGCGTCGCCAGGCCAAGACAGGCGGCAACGGCAAAGCTGGCGCCAGGCGACGGCATCTCGTCGACGCCGCGGAAGCCGACGACGGCACGGGCGCAGGATTTGGCATCCGTGCCCGGCCAGATGCCGCCAATGCCCCAATAGACATGCAGCGCGGTGATGATGAGCAGGACAAGGGAAAGCGCGAAGGCGAGCACGATCATGAGCGGAACAACCGGGAATATTGGGTTTCGTGACGCATCGCCATGACGTCGGAAACGAAGGCGCAGCCACCGAGATCGTCGAGCGTGGAGGCGGCGGCGCGGGCGGCGGTGGTAAGCGCAAGCGGCTCAAAGCCGGCTAACAATGCGGTGGCATCGAGCTGGCCGACGACGCCGAGCCGGATCGCCGCCTGAACGAGGTTCGAGAAGAAGGTTTGCAGGAAGGCAGAGAGCGCGTCCGGCAGGCCAATGCCATTGCCGCCGGCGACGGCGCCGACCGCGACGCAGTAGGGGCAATCGGCCGGCAGGCGCCCCAGCACCGGGCTTGGCCAGGCCGAGGCAGCCTTGAGGAAGGCAGCGCCCTGCAGCATGGTCTCGGCATGGCGCTCGCGCGAACCTGCCAAGGCCTCGGCGAGAGCGGCGATCTCGCCGAGGTCGCCACTGTCGCGGGCGCACCGCCAGCTTTCGGCAAACAGCACGGCGTCGTTCCAGCCCGAACCCATCTCGACCAGCGTGTCCAGCCAGGCGGCAAGGCTTTGCCTGTCGGCGACCAGACCGTCCTGCACGGCGCGCTCGAGGCCATGGCTATAGGAGAAGCTGCCGACCGGAAAGGCCGGCGACAGCCACGCCATCAGCCGCAGCGGGGCGATGCCGGGCTCAGTCATGGTGGTGATGGTCGTCGTCATCATACGAATGGGAATGACTGTGCGCGTGGCTGTGAGTATGCTCGCCCTGCGCATGGGCATGCGCTTCGGCATGGCTGTGCGCGTGGCCATGATCATGGCCGCCATGGCCGGAATAGGCGCCGCGCACCGGCTTGAACGGCTCGGAGACCTCGCGCACCGTTGCGCCCAATCCCTCCAGCATCGCCTTGATGACATGGTCGCGCAGGATGAGGATGCGCTCCGCCTCGATCGCGGCGGCGAGGTGACGGTTGCCGATATGCCAGGCGAGTTCGGTGAGATGCACGGAGTCGCGGGCGCGGATGTCGTAGACGTCCTCGGGTGCCGCGACGATTTCGAGCTGGCGGCCGTCCTCCAGCACCAGCCGGTCGCCATTGTCGAGCGCCACCGGCTCCGGCAGGTCGACCAGCACCTTGTCACCGCTCTCCGTCTCGATGGCGCGGCGGCGCAGATGCCGCTCGTCATGGGCAAGCACGGCCCTGGCGTAGGGCGCGATCGCTCCGGCCTTGTCCGCTGCGAGAACGGAGATCGCGCGCGGGAATTTGGTGAAGTCGGTGTTGATGTTCAGTTTCATCTCATGGCTCCGCCATTAGCTTGCGCCCGCGCGCGGGGGGGACGCGACAGCACGCGCTCGAAATAGGCGTCGACGCGCTCGGACTCGATCGGAAACCGGCCGGCGCGAGCCCAGCCACCCATGTCGCCGAGCAGCACATCGACCGCGGAAAATCGGTCGCCGAGCGCGATAGGCTTGTCGCCAAGCCGCCGGTCCAACGCCTTGACCTCCGAGGCGAAATCATGCGCGGCGGCGGGGCCGACATCGACGCGCACCTCCTTCGGCAGGATGAAGCGGTGGCGCAGCTTATTCCACAGTGGCGCCTCGAATTCCGACTGGGTGAAATGCATCCAGGAATCCATCTCGGCGCGGCCGGCGAGGCCTGGATTGGCGCCCATGCCTTTGTCGGCATGCTTGTCGGCGAGATAGACGCAGATCGCCGCGGAATCGGTGACCTTCAGATCGCCGTCGATCAGGATCGGCACCTTGCCCGATGGATTGAGCGCGTAAGCTTCGGGCGAGCGCAGCTTGACCTCGACGAACTCGTAGGGCTGCCCGAGTTCCTCGAGCATCCACAGGACGCGGCTGACCCGGGATCCGCGCGATCCGACGGCCTTGTACATGGCTCTAAACCTGCCTTTCCAGCGAAGCGTAGCTCATCCGGTCCATCCGCCCAATGGCGCTCAGACGATGGTGTCGAAGAGCCGCAGGATGAACGACACCTGGTAAATCAGCGTGACGGCGACGAAGGCGATATGGAAGCGGCGGTCGCGCACCAGGATCGCCGCGATGCAAAGCGCCACGAAGACCGGCGTGCGGATCAGATATTCGTGGCCGTAGCGGGTGAAATGCTCCTCCCCCTTGAGCAGCGTGTCGATCACGTCGAGCAGGTAGGTGGTGCCGAGCAGGCCGAAGAACCAGGCGCGGCGCGAATAGAAATAGTCCTCGTAGCCGGTGTAATCGAGCATCGAATCGGGAAACAGCAGCGCGCAGAGCAGGAACAGCGTGACGGCATAGAAGATGATGAAGAGGTACTTGCCGAAGGTCCAGTCTCCAGCGCGTAGAGGCCGAACTCCCACCATCAGAAATGCACCAGCAGCAACAGCATGAAACCTACCCAGGCCAGATGCACCGGATAGAGCCGGTGCTGCCCGGGATGCTGGACGATGCGGGCGACCCCCGACAGGAGCCGGGTCACGCCAAGGCCGATGACCATGCCCATGACGATTGCGGATATGCGGAAAGACATCGTGGGGAGAGGCGATTTCGGTGGCCATGCCTGATCACGCATCGCCACATATTGCGGCGTCCTGTTAAGAGCAGCAACGGACTTTGTTGCTAGCAGTAGCTGGAGTCAGAAAAGGTCAGGTCGGCGATCTTGCCCTTTTCATCCACGCAATAGTTGGCAGCCATGATGTTTATGCAACCCTCGACGCGTCGAAGCCACATGTTGCGCGCCTCGCATTGACCTCCGGTTTTGGAGGGGCGCAGAATCGGTGGATTGCTCTCCAGCCTAAAAGCCGATTTGCCGGCAAACCATGCTTCAAAAGCTGGCGCGCTTGAACCTGTCGGAAACTTGCGCTCTGCTTCCAATTTCAAAGTCGCATATTCGGCACGAAAGGCCACCGGCTCTTTCAGATATCCGCAACCGCCCAGACAGCCGAGGACAACAAGGGCTAGCACGAGGGATTTGCGGGTTTGGCGATTGCCAAGAAACGCTGATCTTTTCAAAACAGAAAATACCTCTGCGCCATCGGCAGCACGGTCGCCGGCTCGCAGGTCAAGAGTTCGCCGTCGGCGCGCACTTCGTAGGTTTCCGGATCGACCTCGACGTGGGGCGTGGCGTCGTTGAGCACCATCGAATGCTTGCCGATGCCGCCGCGCGTGTTCTCGACGGCGACCATCGCCTTGTCGACGCCGAGCTTCTCTTGCAGGCCGGCGTCGAGCGCCGCCTTCGACACGAAGGTCACCGAGGAGTTAGTCAGCGCCTTGCCGTAGGCGCCGAACATCGGCCGGTAGTGCATCGGCTGCGGTGTCGGGATCGAGGCGTTGGGGTCGCCCATCGGGGCGGCGGCGATCGAGCCGCCGACCAGCACCATCTCCGGCTTGACGCCGAAGAAGGCCGGGTTCCACAGCACCAGATCGGCGCGTTTTCCAACCGCCACCGAGCCTATCTCCCTCGACAGGCCGTGCGCGATGGCCGGGTTGATGGTGTATTTGGCGATGTAGCGGCGGACGCGGAAATTGTCGTTGTCGCCGGTCTCCTCAGGCAGCGAACCGCGCTGGCGCTTCATCTTGTCGGCCGTCTGCCAGCAGCGGATCGCCACCTCGCCGACGCGGCCCATGGCCTGGCTGTCGGAGGAGATGATCGAGAACGCGCCGATGTCGTGCAGGATGTCTTCGGCCGCGATGGTTTCCTTGCGGATGCGGCTTTCGGCGAAGGCGATGTCCTCGGGGATCGACGGCGACAGATGATGGCAGACCATCAGCATGTCGAGATGCTCGGCCAGTGTGTTGACCGTGTAGGGCCTTGTCGGATTGGTCGAGGACGGGATGACGTTGGGCAGGCCGCAGACCTTGATGATGTCGGGCGCATGGCCGCCGCCGGCGCCCTCGGTGTGGAAGGCGTGAATGGTGCGGCCCTTGATCGCCGCGACGGTGTTCTCGACGAAGCCGGACTCGTTCAGCGTGTCGGTATGGATCATCACCTGCACGTCATAGGCGTCGGCGACCGACAGGCAGCAGTCGATCGCGGCCGGCGTCGTGCCCCAGTCCTCGTGCAGCTTCAGCGAACAGGCGCCGGCAAGCACCATCTCTTCCAGCCCTGCCGGCAGCGAGGCATTGCCCTTGCCGGACAGGCCGATGTTCATCGGGAAGGCGTCGAAGGACTGGATCATCCGCGCCATGTGCCACGGGCCCGGCGTGCAGGTGGTAGCCAAGGTGCCATGCGCCGGACCGGTGCCGCCGCCGAGCATGGTGGTGATGCCGCTCATCAGCGCTTCCTCGATCTGCTGCGGGCAGATGAAGTGAATATGCGCGTCGAAGCCGCCGGCGGTGAGGATCTTGCCCTCGCCGGCGATGATTTCGGTGCCGGGGCCGATGATGATGGTGACGCCGTCCTGCATGTCCGGATTGCCGGCCTTGCCGATCGCCGCGATGCGGCCGTCCCTGAGGCCGATGTCGGCCTTGAAGATGCCGGCGGAGGCGTCGATCACCAAGGCGTTGGTGATGACGGTGTCGACGGCGCCCTGCGCGCGCGACACCTGGCTCTGGCCCATGCCATCGCGGATCACCTTGCCGCCGCCGAATTTCACCTCCTCGCCGTGGAGGGTGAAATCCTTCTCGACCTCGATGATCAGCTCGGTGTCGGCAAGCCGCACCTTGTCGCCGACTGTCGGGCCGTACATCTGCGCATAGGCGGCGCGGGTAATTCTAGCCATCAGCACTTGCTCCCGAAAAGCGGCCCGATCGAAGGCGGGCTCCACATTGGCGCCACCCTATGGTCACGCAATGACCCGCTGGGCGACACCTTGTGTTCCCATTTGGCGGTTGAGGTGGGCGAGTCACCCCGAAACGACCGTTTGCCAAATCGATGGAAGGAAAATCCATGCGCAAAACGACACTTCTGGCGGCCGCCGCTGCCGCGATGCTGGCGAGTGCCGCCAGCGCCCAGCAGCAGCCTGCACCGCAGCCCGCGCCGACCGCTCCCACGGCGCCCAGCGCGCAGCCGGCCGTGCCGACGATCCAGAGCGTCAATATCGTCGACATCACCGAACTGCCCAAGGACACCCAGACGCAGGTCAACCAGGTGATCGCCGAGCGCGGTGAAGCCGGCCTGCAGAAACTGCGCAGCTCGATCGACGCGACGCCCAAGGTGAAGTCGGCGCTGGAAGCCAAGGGGCTCACCTCGGCGCAAGTGATCGCGGCCAGCATGAACACCGATGGTGCGCTGACCCTTATCACCAAGAAGGCGAGCTGACGCCGTGTCGCGGCGGGCCGGCACCTGGCCCGCCCATGGCATTAGAGAGGGAACCTTCGCCGGGCGGGAGTCGTTTCGTTCTTTTCGCGCTGCACCGCGTCCCGAAACGATCCCCCTCAGGAGCGAGCGATGGCGATCAACCCCTGTCCCGCTACAAGGCTGCAAAGTGCTGCCGCCATGGCGCTGCTGCTGGCAACGGCGCCCGTTGCCGGACTGAAGGCGCAAGGGCTCGAAAACAAGGAGACGGTCGACCGGATCGTCGGCTCCGAGGTCAAGCAAGAAGAGACCAAGACCACCGACGAGGCCGGCAAAGTCGCCACCGCGATCGACCGGACGCGCGAGAACATCGGCGCGGTGCGAAAGACCTCCAAGCTCGACAAGGTCGATATCGTGTTCCTCACCGACGCCGCGCGCAGCGAAGGCGGTCCGCCGCCGGTGATCGAGAGCAAGATCGAGCAGCATCGGGACGACATCGCGGAGCTGCGCAAGGAGATCGAAGCCAACGCGCTGCTGTTCAACGCCATCGATTCGCGGCGCGTGCAGGCAGAGGACGTCGTCGCCGTCGCCTTCGACGATCCGGGTAAGGTCGTCATTTATGCGGCGGCCAAGCCGCCGGGCTGAGCCGGAAGCGCGGAATGGACCGACAGCTCCAGGCGCCATCGGCCTCACAGCTTGCCCATCACCTTCTGCTGAAAACCGTAGACCTCGCGCTTGCCGCCGAGCGGCACCAGCGTGACGTCGCGCTCCTGCCCCGGCTCGAAGCGGATCGCCGTGCCGGCGGCAATGTCGAGGCGCATGCCCCTGGCGGCCTCGCGGTCGAATTTCAGCCCTTCATTGGTCTCGAAGAAATGATAGTGGCTGCCGACCTGGATCGGCCGGTCGCCGCTGTTGGCGACTTTCAGCGTCAGCGTCGGCAGGCCCTTGTTGAGCTCGATATCGCCTTTGGCGGTGATGACTTCGCCGGGGATCATCGCCAACCTCACAGGACGCCGAAGACGAGGCCGACGCCAACCGCCGCGCAAGCCGCGCCGGCGGCGCGGGCAAGGCTACGAAAGCGTGACCCGAGGCCGAGCGCGGCGGCGATGCCGGTGGCATGAAGCAGCGCGGTGGCGACGGCAAAACCTGCGATGTATTCCAGGCCGCCCGCGTTTTCGGGCACTTCAGTGCCATGGGCTTGGCCATGGAACAGCGCGAACAGGCCGATGATGGCGACACCGGCCGAGACAGGCAGGTCAACCGCAAGTGCCACCAGCAGGCCAAGCGCCACGACCGAGGCGAGAATGCCTGGCTCGACGAAGGGTACGGGCACCTGCATCATGCCGAGCGCGCCGCCCGCCAACATGACGCCGACGAAGGCCAGCGGCCATGCCCATATCGCCTTGCCGCCCTTGAGCACCGCCCAGAGGCCGACCGCGACCATCACGCTCATGTGGTCGAGGCCGGACAGCGGATGCATGAAGCCGGCGGCGAAGGACGAGGTCGTGCCGACTCCGACATGGGCATAGGCGGGCATCGCCGCCGCCAGCAGCATGACGGCAGTCAGCGTGGTGCGTTTCGTCGAAGTTGAGATCATCGATATGCCTTCTCTTATGCCTTCTCTGGGGACGGTCAGGCGGCCACGCGGGGGCCGCAGCCCTCGGCCTTGAGCACGCGTTTGGTGGAAGCAGGGTATTTCTTCAGCATGGGCGCCGGCCGGATCGGCCGCGCCGTAAAATTGCCGCCGCAGTTCGGGCAGACGCCGCCGAGCACGTTTCCGGCGCAATCGGCGCAGAAGGTGCATTCGAAGGTGCAGATCAATGCGTCCGTCGCCTCCGGCGGCAGGTCCCTGTCGCAGCATTCGCAGTTCGGGCGCAGCTCCAGCATCTTTTCCTCCTCAGCGTATCGGCTCGTGCACGGTCACCAGCTTGGTGCCGTCGGGAAACGTCGCCTCCACCTGCACGTCGTGGATCATCTCGGCGATGCCGTCCATCACCTGCGCGCGGGTGACGACATGGGCGCCGGCCTCCATCAGCTCGGCGACCGGGCGGCCGTCGCGGGCGCCTTCGACGACGAAGTCGGTGATTAAAGCGATCGCCTCCGGGTGGTTGAGCTTGACGCCGCGCTCCAGCCGCTTGCGCGCCACGATCGCCGCCATGGCGATGAGCAACTTATCCTTTTCCCTCGGCGTCAGGTTCATGCGTCTTCCCGGATTGGCGTATTCAGCTTCAGAGTGACCATAATTTGGGCAGGCCGGCCCGTCCGTTGAGCAATTCGACAAGCGGAACCAGCCGCTTGCGGAGCCGGTAGCCGTCCTCGGCGAACAGCCTCGCAAGAAGCTTGCCAGATTGGTTGACGGTCCAGACGCTGGCGCCGCCGGCATCGCCGATGATGGCGCGCGCCGGATCGAGGAAAGCCTCCGCCTGCGGCGAGACCATCAGCAGCGTCGCGACCGCGGCGGCGCCGCCGGCGACGGCGGGCCGGCCGAGCGCGGCCGCGATATCGGGTCCGATGCGGAAATCCTCGGCGTGAATGAGGGCGCCGTCCTGGCGGACACGCCAGCGGTTCGTGGAAATTGCCCTGTGTCGTCCTTTCGCCCATGGCCAGGCGACCGAAGACGGTGGCCTCCAGCAGCAGCGCCTCGGCGTCGGCGGCAAGCTCTACGTCGAGGCTGCGGGCGAAAGCCGCCCGGTCGAAGACGATGGTTTCCTGCGGCAGCCAGGCGAGGCGGCCCGCTTCGCCAACATCGAGCTTCACCCGGATTTCGGCGCGGTCGGATGCGGCGCGATAGACCTTCTCGCAGGCCTGGGTGGTGATCGAGGCCGAAGCGCCGGCGCCGACTTGCACCTCCCAGGCGAGGCGGTCGCCGCCGGTCAGGCCGCCGGCGGTGTTGATCAGCACCGCCTCGAGCGGGTCGGCGGCGGTGGCCGGCATACGGATCTTGGCCGATCCATCCTGATAGAGGCGCTCAAGACGCGTACGGCCGCCCTTGTTGCCGCAGAAAAGCCTGGCTCGCCCCGCAACACGTTGCGCAGCCGGTGCTGAAGTCGAAACAGGGTTCATCATGTTCATGCCGCCAACGTTAAGCACTCCGGCGGCTTTGTCGATATATAGCTTGTTGCTTGACAGCGTTTCGGTTTCTATAGAGGGAGCCACCTTGGAATGGTCATGCAACGCCAGGCGGGGCATGAAGCGACGTCGACGAAGCGAATCCGGGGATAAAGGGGCGCTGGACAGTTGGCGTCGGGAAACGACAAAGTGGGGAAGAGACCGAATGGCTGATCAGCTGGCGACGGAAATCATCGCGAAGATCAAGGCTCATGCCGAGCCGGGCGGCGAAGAGATCACCACCAACACCGAACTGACCGCGCTGGGCATCCATTCACTGGAATTGACCGAGATCATCTTCGATCTCGAGGAACAGTACGGCATCGAGATCGAGATGAACACGGTCGATGCCTGGAGCAATCTGAAGAATGTCGGCGACATGGTCGAGGCGGTTCGCGCGCTGATCGCGAAAAAAGCCTGACCGCATGCTGAAACGCGTCGTCATCACCGGCATCGGCGGGCTTTGCGGCCTTGGCACCAATGCCGCCGCCATGTGGAGCGAAATGCGCGCCGGCCGCTCGGCCATCGGTCCGATCGATAATCCGCTGCTGCACGACTTGTAGGTCACGATCGGCTGCGAGATCAAGGAACTGCCGGAGCACGGCATCGACCGCAAGCAGCTCGTGTCGATGGACCGTTTCAGCCTCCTGGCGGTGATCGCGGCGCGGGAAGCCATGCAGCAATCGGGATTGGCCACGCATGCGGACAACACCTACCGGATGGGTGCGGTCGTCGGCGTCGGCGTCTGCGGCTTCGAGGCGATCGAGGAGAACTATCGCGCCATCCTGATCGAAAAGAAGAACCGCGCCGGCATCTTCACCGTTCCGAAAGTGATGCCGGGCGCAGCCGCCGGCCAGGTCAGCATGAATCTCGGCCTGCGCGGACCGGTCTTCGGCGCCACCTCGGCCTGCTCCTCGGCCAACCACGCAATCGCTGCGGCCGTCGACCAGATCCGGCTCGGCCGCGCCGACGTCATGGTCGCCGGCGGCACTGAAGGACCACTGGTGTGGGGCGTGCTGAAGGGCTGGGAAGCGCTGCGCGTGCTGTCGCCCGAGACCTGCCGGCC
>NZ_RZSG01001249.1:0-1018 GCF_003997725.1 Mesorhizobium sp. M4A.F.Ca.ET.050.02.1.1 | reverse complement strand
GCCGATCATCGTGCGCAACCACGAGGTCGAGCGCGGCCACTTCTTCCTCGATCCGTGCAATCTCCATCCCGGCGAGGCCGAGATCGTCGCCGAGCGCCTGCGCGCCGTGCTGGCCGCGAATGACCGCCCGGCCGACGCGATGAAAGCGGCGCGCAAGGATTCAGCCGGATCGCTGCGCTGGCCGGACTAGGCTCCCGTGGCCGCGGCCTTGCTGCGGCGACAATCCTTGCGGCGATTGGCGAATTCCGCTAAGGCGCGCCTTTGCCGCCGGGAGCGAAAACTTTGACCGATCAGCGTGCCGACGTCGCCATCATCATGGGCAGCCAGTCCGACTGGGCGACGATGCGTCATGCAGCGGAAACACTGGACGCGCTGGGCATCCCGCACAAGCGGCTGATCGTCTCGGCCCACCGCACCCCCGACCGGCTCTATGATTTCGCCAAGAGCGCCAAGGCGGCCGGCTACAAGGTTATCATCGCCGGCGCCGGCGGCGCCGCGCACCTGCCCGGCATGACGGCGGCGATGACGCCGCTTCCGGTCTTCGGCGTGCCGGTGGAATCGAAGGCGCTGTCGGGCCAGGATTCGCTGCTCTCCATCGTCCAGATGCCGGCCGGCATTCCGGTCGGCACGCTGGCCATCGGCAAGGCGGGTGCCGCGAACGCGGCGCTGCTGGCCGCCGCCGTGCTGGCGCTAAACGACGACCGGCTGGCCGCCCGGCTGGACGCCTGGCGCGCCGCCCAGACCGCCAAGGTTGCCGCCGAACCGACGGACGCGCCATGAGCCTGCCGGCGGGATCGACCATCGGCATCATCGGCGGCGGCCAGCTCGGCCGCATGCTGGCGATGGCCGCGGCCCGTCTCGGCTATCGTACGGCGGTGCTCGAACCGCAGGCCGATTGCCCGGCGGCCCAGGTCGCCAACCGCCAGATAACAGCCGCCTATGACGATGCCGCGGCCCTCGCCGAACTCGCCGCGGCATCGTCATAGGCGGCTGTTATCTGGCGGTTGGCGACCTGGGC
>NZ_RZSG01001248.1:0-1019 GCF_003997725.1 Mesorhizobium sp. M4A.F.Ca.ET.050.02.1.1 | reverse complement strand
CCTTCAGCGTGCCGGCATCGTCGGGAAGGGCAGAAGCACTGCGCGTCATGGCTGCGACAGAAGCACAGTTTGGCCGATTCGAGGCCCGCTTTCGACGACCTGAGTCACTTGGTCACGGTCTATCCGGCCGAGGTCGGCTGTCGCCTGCGCTCCGCCTTGACCCGCGTCCAGTCCATGCCCTCGACGAGCGCCATCAATTGCGGCGCGGCAAGCCGGATCACGCCGTTCTCCACCCGTGGCCAGCGGAACTTGTCCTCGTCCAGCCGCTTGGCGAACAGGCAAAGGCCGGACCCGTCCCACCACACGATCTTCACCCGGTCGGCGCGTTTGGCGCGGAACACGTAGAGCGCGCCACAGAACGGATCGGCACCGCCGTCGCGCACCAGCGCCATGAGCCCGTCGGGGCCCTTCCTGAAGTCGACCGGCCGCGTCGCCACATAGACTTTGGCTCCCGTCGGGATCATGCCGCACGCACCGCCCGGATCGCCGTGGTCAGAAGGGTCGGGGCGACGTCATTGCCAACGCGTATCGTCGCATCGCCGATGACGATCTCCAGCCCGCCCATGCCGGCGCCTTCCCCGCGCGAGACTTCCACCGATGCAAAGCTCTGCGCTTCCGCCTCGGGCCTATCCGGCAAAAGAGCAATCGCACCCGAGCGGAGCGCCTTGCGCCGCCAGGCAAACAGCTGCTGCGGGCTCACCCCATGCGCTCGAGCCACCGCCGAGACATTCACGCCCGGCGCCAGTGTCTCCTCCAGAATCCGCCTCTTCGCCTCCGCCGGCCAGCGACGGCGCAGCAGCGCCGGGCTCTCCTCGAGACGGTTTGCTACCGCCTCGATGACTACAAAACTTTCAAGTCTGGACTTGGGTGCAGACTGCAAACCAACCTCCCGCGCAGAATCATCGCGGCAGTGTCATCGTCTTCACAACTCAGCGAAACATGGGGTTAAATGGGCGCTTACGATAAACGGGGGCTTTCCACGAAGAGTCCCTACCTACGCGGCCGCAGCCCGCGTGGAC
>NZ_RZSG01001247.1:0-1022 GCF_003997725.1 Mesorhizobium sp. M4A.F.Ca.ET.050.02.1.1 | reverse complement strand
TCATCCGCGAGCGCTGCGACTGGGCGGAGTTCCAGGACTGGGCGTCCTTCGTCGCCCTGCCCGAAAACAGCCCCGAGACTGTCGGCAAACTGTCCGGCGTCGACCCTGAGCTGATCCGGGGTGCTGCGCGCCTCTATGCCAAGGGCGGCAACGGCGCGATCTACTACGGCCTCGGCGTCACCGAACACAGCCAGGGATCGACCACAGTGATGGCGATCGCCAACCTCGCCATGGCCACCGGCAATATCGGCCGGCCGGGCGTCGGCGTGAACCCGCTGCGCGGCCAGAACAACGTGCAGGGCTCCTGCGACATGGGTTCTTTCCCGCACGAGCTGCCCGGCTATCGCCACATCTCCGGCGAAGCGGTGCGCGACATCTACGAGAGCCTGTGGGGCGTGAAGCTGGACGACGAGCCGGGTCTGCGCATCCCCAACATGCTGGACGCCGCCGTCGACGGCTCCTTCAAGGGCATCTACATCCAGGGCGAGGACATCCTGCAGTCCGATCCCGACACCAAGCATGTCGCAGCCGGGCTCGCCGCGATGGAATGCGTCGTCGTGCACGATCTCTTCCTCAACGAGACGGCGAACTACGCGCATGTCTTCCTGCCGGGCTCGACCTTCCTCGAGAAGGACGGCACCTTCACCAACGCCGAGCGCCGCATCAACATGGTGCGCAAGGTTCTGGAGCCGAAGGCGCGCTATGCCGACTGGGAAGCGACGCAGGAGCTCGCCCGCGCGATCGGGCTCGACTGGAACTACCAGCATCCTTCCGAGATCATGGACGAGATCGCCAAGACGACGCCGAGCTTCGCCAACGTCTCCTTTGAGTTGCTCGACCGTGTCGGATCGGTGCAGTGGCCCTGCAACGAGAAGGCGCCGCTCGGCACGCCGATCATGCATGTCGACGGCTTCGTGCGCGGCAAGGGCAAGTTCATCCGCACCGAATATGTGGCGACGGACGAGCGGACGGGCCCGCGCTACCCGCTGCTTCTGACCACCGGGCGGATCCTGTCGCAATAC
>NZ_RZSG01001246.1:0-1026 GCF_003997725.1 Mesorhizobium sp. M4A.F.Ca.ET.050.02.1.1 | reverse complement strand
GTGAACGGCTTGATGTCCAGGACGCCGCCATCCTTGTATTTCTGCAAGCGCACGCCCTTGCCGCGCGCCATCTCCGGGATCTCGGCAAGCGGGAACACCAGCATCTTGCGGTTCTCGCCGACGATGGCGAGGTGGTCGCCTGAGAGCGGAATGCAGCGCTTGGCCTCGTCGGGCGCCTTGACGTTCATCACCTGCTTGCCCTTGCGGGTGTTGGCGACGACCTCTTCCTCCGGAACGATGAAGCCGTTGGCGTCGTAGGAAACCAGAAGCAGCTTGCGCTTCGGATCGTGGACGAATGCGGTGACGATGTCCTGGTCGTTCTCCATGTCGACGATGATGCGGATCGGCTCGCCATGGCCGCGCCCGCCCGGCAGCCGGTCGGCGCCGATGGTGTAGAACTTGCCGCCGGTGGTGAAGACCAGGATCTTGTCGGTGGTTTGGGCGTGGAAGGCTAGCTTGAGGCTGTCGCCTTCCTTGAAGGTGAACTGCGAATGGTCGGTCAGATGACCCTTCATCGCCCGCAGCCATCCCTTCTCGGAGACGACGACGGTGACCGGCTCGCGCTCGATCATGGCGTGCGCGATGTCGGTCAGGTCGTGCTCGGGCGCGTCGGCGAACTGGGTGCGGCGCCTGCCGAGCTCGGTCTCGGGCCCGAACTTGTCGCGGATGCTGGTGACTTCCCACGTGATCGTCGCCCACTGCTTGGCGTTGGACGCCAGCAGCGCCTCGATCTGCTTCTTCTCGGCGGTGAGCCCGTCGAACTCCTTGCGGATCTCGATCTCTTCCAGCTTGCGCAAGGCGCGCAGGCGCATGTTGAGGATGGCTTCGGCCTGGGTGTCGGTGAGCGACCAGCGGGCCATCATCACCTGCTTGGGCTCATCCTCCTCGCGGATGATCCTGATCACCTCGTCGATGTTGAGGTAGGCGATCAGATAGCCGGCGAGAATCTCGAGGCGCTTCTCGATCTCGCCGAGGCGGTGCTTCGAGCGGCGGATGAGTACGTCCCGGCGATGCTCCAGCCCGTCC
>NZ_RZSG01001245.1:0-1027 GCF_003997725.1 Mesorhizobium sp. M4A.F.Ca.ET.050.02.1.1 | reverse complement strand
AAGGCGGGGGGCGGTCCGCGAAAAAGATCATGCCCCGGAAAAAGGTTGGAGGCGTTTTTTACCCCGCCGCGAAAGAGCGGATTTCCGCCGGTGCCGATCCCGAACGCCAGACCAAAAAGACAAGACATGACCGACAGCACCCTTGACGCCCTGAACCAGAAGCTCGACCGCCTGATCGAAGCGGTCACTCGCCTCGCCCCGCCGCCGGTACCGCAAACCGACCTTGCGGCGGCCGACTGCTTCGTCTGGCAGGCCGATCCCGGCTATCTGGAGCCGGTGCGCAAGGTCAACCGCGTCGACATCGGGCTGATCCGAGGCGTCGACCGGGTGCGCGACATCCTGCTCGACAACACCGAGCGCTTCGCCTCGGGCTTTGCCGCCAACAATGTGCTGTTGTGGGGCGCGCGCGGCATGGGCAAATCGTCGCTGGTCAAGGCGGTGCACGCCGCCGTCAACGCCTCCGACGAGCTCGATCGGCCGCTCAAGCTGATCGAGATCCACCGCGAGGATATCGACACGCTGCCCAAGCTGATGGGTTTGCTCAAGGCGGCGCCTTTCCGGTTCATCCTGTTTTGCGATGACCTCTCCTTCGACCACGACGACACCTCCTACAAGTCGCTGAAGGCAGCACTTGAAGGCGGTGTCGAGGGCCGCCCCGCCAACGTCATCTTCTACGCCACCTCGAACCGGCGGCATCTTTTGCCGCGCGACATGATCGACAATGAACGCTCGACCGCCATCAACCCGTCGGAAGCCGTGGAAGAAAAGGTCTCGCTGTCCGATCGCTTCGGCCTCTGGCTCGGCTTCCACAAATGTTCGCAGGACGAATATCTCGACATGATCGACGGCTATGTCCGCTATCACGGCCTGGCCATCGACCCCGATGCGCTGCGCGCCGAGGCGCTGGAATGGGCGACGACGCGCGGCAGCCGCTCCGGCCGCGTCGCATGGCAGTTCACCCAGGACCTTGCCGG
The DNA here is from genome assembly GCF_003997725.1 of Mesorhizobium sp. M4A.F.Ca.ET.050.02.1.1. Lineage (NCBI taxonomy): Bacteria > Pseudomonadati > Pseudomonadota > Alphaproteobacteria > Hyphomicrobiales > Phyllobacteriaceae > Mesorhizobium > Mesorhizobium sp. M4A.F.Ca.ET.050.02.1.1. The sequence continues at coordinate 53 of NZ_RZSG01001245.1, read as the reverse complement.
CCGTCTCGGCAAGCCGCTGAAGGATTGAGGTCAGGCAGACAGCTGAAAAAGCC
>NZ_RZSG01001244.1:0-1028 GCF_003997725.1 Mesorhizobium sp. M4A.F.Ca.ET.050.02.1.1 | reverse complement strand
GATCTATCCGAGCGGCAGAGCGGTCTGGGCGGCCGCGTCCACCGCCAGGAAGCCAAGCAGCAGGCAGATCCAGAGCAGGCCGAGATACCAGAAGGACGGCAGCGCAAGCGCGATCAGGAACGCCGGGATCGCTCCCACCGCCGCCGCAGGTCGGCGTCGGCGGCCGTTTCGCTGTCCATGTCGCCGCCAGTCTCGGCAAGCAGGCGCACAAGCTGCAGGCGCGCGTCGGCCATGATCAGCGGCTGGAGCCGATCAACGGCACCGGCGGCGTGCTGCCGGCGGATGGCGGCACGCTCGACCTCGAATTCACGGCGCTCAGGCGCGGCATGGCCAATTTCGACCGGCTATGGTTGCGCTGGCGCGGGCCGTTCGGGCTGGTCTGGAACCAGGTCGTGCTGCCGATGGACGAGAAGGTGGCGGTGCTGCCCGACGTCAGCCACGCCCGCGACGAGGCGATCACGCTTTTGCAACGCTCGGCGCAGGCCGACGGCCACGCACAAAAGCGGGCCGGCCAAGGCCGCGAGTTCGAGGCGCTAAAGGACTACCAGCCCGGCATGGGCCGGCGGATGATCGACTGGAAACGCAGCGCCCGCCACGGCAAGCTTCTGGCGCGCGAGTTCCGCATTGAGGAGAACAACAACGTCGTGCTCGCCATCGACAGCGGACGCCTGATGTGCGAGCCAGTCGACGGCGTGCCGAAGGTCGACCGCGCGGTGACGGCGGCGCTGCTGTCGGCGTTCATCGCGCTGAAGGGCGGCGACCTCGTCAGCCTGTTCTCCTTCGATGCGCGGCCGCGCGTCTCCAGCGGCGCGGTGCGCGGCTCCGCCAGCTTCCCGATGATCCAGAAGCGGGCGGCCGAGATAGACTATTCCAGCGAGGAAACCAACTTTACGCTGGCGCTGACGACGCTTTCGGGCAAGCTCGACCGGCGCTCGCTGGTCATCATCTTCACCGATTTCGTCGATCCGATCAGCGCCGAGCTGATGCTGCGCACCGTCGGCCGGCTGACCGAGCGCCACCTGGTGCTG
>NZ_RZSG01001243.1:0-1038 GCF_003997725.1 Mesorhizobium sp. M4A.F.Ca.ET.050.02.1.1 | reverse complement strand
GAAGCGCTGCCTATTGAACGGTGATCTCGGCGCGTTCGCCGGCCTTCACCGTCACCGGCGTCTCCTTGTCCTGGCCCTGATCGGACGCGTGGCGCACGACGACATAGTCGCCTGCCGGAATGGTCTGCTGCCAGCTGTCGCCATAGCTCAGGCCGAGCGACTTGCGCTTGCCCTCGATGTCCTTCTTCGACGACAACACCTCGATCGAGTAGGCGCCGGGCGCCGACATGGCGAGCACGCCGGCGTCCAGCGTCACCTTGATGTCCTGATTGTCGCCGGCCTTGATGCTGAAGGGCTGCTCGACCACGGCGATATCGAACGTGGTGATCGCGACATAGTCGTCCGGCGGCAGCCAGAACTTGCTGTCCGGCCCGTAAGAGTGCTCGACGCTTTCGCGCGTGCCGTCGATCTTCTTCTTGGCCTTGACGATCTCGAAGCCGATGCCCGAATTGTCGGCCTTGTCGCCGCCCGCCGTATAATAGGCGTTGAGCACGGCATGACCGACGCCGACGACGACATCCTTTTCGACGGTCTGCCCGGCGGCCAGTTGGACGGTCTCGGTCACCGTGCCGGCGCCGATCTGCACCGTCACCTTCTGCTCGCCCGCGGGCACGGTGGCCCTGGCGTCGCCATAATGGGTGGTGCTGCCGCCCGGATAGGCGAAGTCGACGCGGGCCTCGCCGCTGATCTCGGCGCCCTGGCTGGCGTGCGGATGAATGACCAGCGTGCCGGCATTCAGCGTGAACAGCGGCTTGTAGACCTGGCCGGCCTCGACCTTGAGCTTCTGCTCGACCTTGGCCTCGTCGGCGCGACCGACGACGATGTAGTCGCCCGGCTCGAGATGGGTCTTGAGCTCGCCGTACTCGGTCATTACCTGATCGCCGCGCGTGCCGTCGGCGTTGGCCTTGTAGATCTCCCAGGCATTGCTGTTGTCGCTGATGTCCGGACCGCCTTCGGCCAGGATGACGCTCGGCATGAAGTTGAATTCCGGCTTGGCCGGTTCCGGAGCCGGCGCTGGGGCCGGAGCAGGTTCGGGGG
>NZ_RZSG01001242.1:0-1040 GCF_003997725.1 Mesorhizobium sp. M4A.F.Ca.ET.050.02.1.1 | reverse complement strand
TTTCGGGCGATCCGAAGTTCCGCACCTGGAATGTCGAGGAGCGGGACGGCGACCTTTATGCCGGCATCTGGGAAGCGACGCCCGGCAAATGGCGCATCGTCTATGACGAGTGGGAGTTCTGCCACATCCTGTCCGGCGTTTCGGTGATCTCCGAGGAAGGCGGCGAGGCGCGCACCGTCAGGGCCGGCGACAGCTTCGTGCTGCGGCCGGGCTTCAAGGGCAGTTGGGAAGTGCTTGAAACCACCCGCAAGGAATATGTGATCAAGCTCTGACCGCCTGCCAACCGGATCAGAGCAGGCGGTCGATTTCGCTGCCGGAGAATCCGTATTCGCTCATCATCTGCCGGTGCCAGGGGCCGCCGAGCAGCTCGCCCAGGCAGGAATCGATGCGCTGGCGCAGCGCGCCGCTGTCTTTGGCCAGTGCGAAGGCGCCCGCCGCCGGCTGCCTTTCCTCGGCCGGAACATCGATGACGGCGAGTTGTGTATCGGGCCGTCCGGCCAGGTAGCCGCGATGCGCCATGGCGACGCTGGCATAGGCATGCACCACGCCGGCGGCGACGGCCTCGGCCGCCTCGGCCTGGGTGCCGAAGATCCTGATCCGCTCGGCCGGAATGCCGTTACGCAGCGCCGTCTGGTGCTGGATCTGGCCTGATATGACACCGATCATGCCGGTCTGATCCATGGCGACCGAGCGATAGCCTACGAAACCGCGCGGATTGTCCCTGGCGACCAGCAGTCCGTCCGACAGCATCCAGATCGGCCGGGTGAAATCGACCAGCTTCTTACGCCCGTCGGAGATGAACAGTCCGGTGGTCATGTCCCACCGATCCCCGGCCAATCCGGGCAGCAGTTCCGCGAACTCCGCTTCGACGGCCGAAAAGCCTTCCAGCCCCAATGTCTGGCAGACTTTCTCCGCCAGCACCGCGTCGCAGCCGTGCAAGGCGCCCGAGGAATCGGTGAAGCAGAATGGCAGAAGGCGAATCTCATGGTCCCGATATCCGTCCGTCGCCTGTCAGAAGGCCACCGCGAGCCGTTCCAGCC
>NZ_RZSG01001241.1:0-1041 GCF_003997725.1 Mesorhizobium sp. M4A.F.Ca.ET.050.02.1.1 | reverse complement strand
GTCTTCGGCGCCATTGATGATCGTGGCGGAGCCAGCAAGCAGGGCAACGACGGCGAGACCCAAAGCGGAGATCGCCGCCGCCCACAGCCAGCCCGCCTGCCCCGTCTCATAGGACGTACGCCGCGCCGTTAGCCGAAACGGCATGTCTCCCAGTTCGCGCTCCGACATCGTGTCCAGCACCGGATGCGCCAATGGATCGGCCACCCATCTCGCGATCTCGCTTTCGTATCGGGCGCCCTGCCCTCCGCCAGCGACGACCAGACCATTGAGCAATGACAAAATCTTCATGGTTTCGCCTCGAATTCGCGTTGACCCCTATAGAATCTGTATCCACGCCATGCGTTTCAATTGAGATTTCCGCCATGTCAGTTTAGAAAAACTGTATGAGCCTGTTGAACCGCGTCCATCTGAACGGCCTGCGTGCCGTGGAAACCGTCGCCCGGCTCGGCTCGCTCGCGGCGGCGGCCGGCGAGCTCAACGTCTCGGCCAGCGCCGTCAGCCAACAGATCAAGCGCACGGAAAAGCAGCCCGGCCAGGCGCTGTTCGAACGCACGCCGGGCGGCCTTGTTCCAACGGAGTTCGGCGCGCTGTTCACGGCAAGGCTTGGGGCGGGCTTTCGCGAGCTGGCGCAGGCCGTGGCGATGGCCGACGAGGCCAGCCAATGCACGCTGGTTGTTTCGGTAGCGCCGGCCTTCGCCTCGAAGTGGCTGCTGCCGAGGTTGTCCCGGCATTTCGCCCGGCATCCGAACGTACTGTTGCGCATCGACGCCTCGGGTCGGGTCGCCGATCTCGACCATTCCGACATCGATGTCGGCATCCGGATGGGCGACGGCAAATGGCCGGGCGTGCGCGCGGAACTGCTTCTGGCGCAAGAGGTGTTCCCGGTCTGCACGCCGTCGATCGCGGCCAGACTGCACTCGATCGAGGATCTGGCGCAGACCTGCGCGATCACCGACGAGCGCTCGATGATCAGTTGGGACAGCTGGTTCGCGGCGGCCGGCGTCTCGCCGGTCACCTTTCTGAAGGGGGCACGTTTCACCG
>NZ_RZSG01001240.1:0-1043 GCF_003997725.1 Mesorhizobium sp. M4A.F.Ca.ET.050.02.1.1 | reverse complement strand
CCCGCCACCGCCAGGAAGAAGACGACGCCACCGTCGGTTTCGGCGACGACATGCCCGCCTTCATGCGGATCGTCGCCAAGGTCTGATTTTCTGTTTCCGTTTCAAGAAGGCAAGCCGACCAACCGGCTCGCCTTTTTCATGTCTTGCGGCCCGTTACATCGGCCCGGGCATCATCTTGGTCGGCTTCTCCAGCATCGGGAACTCGGCCTTGCTGCATTTCACCGTCGGGTTGGTCGGGCTGAACACGCCGTTCGGATTGTCCTTGAACCAGGCGTGAAGATCGTAGTGGACGAACTCCTTCGGAATCAGGGGGTAGTGTCCCTCCATCGGTCCCATGAATTTCTGGCCGAATAGCGTGGGTGCTTCCTTGACGTCCGGCGTCAGCGGCACCAGCCATTCCACCCCGACCAGTTTCAGGCCTTTCTTGGTCGGCTCGTAGATCAGCACATTGGGGTGCATCGGATCGAGCTTTTTCCCGACGCTGGGAACGTTGACGAAATGGATGCCCATGGCGCCTTTCGGATAGTCCATCGTGCCGGGTATCTTTTCGCCGGTGAAGTAGACGCACCCGACAGTAGACAGATAGAGGTCGCGGATGGCGGCGGTGTAGTCCTCATATTTGGCGAGCGACTTTTTCAAGGCCTCGATGTCGGCCTTGCTGGCATCCTCGGCCTGAGCCGTGGCCACGCCAAGCCAGGCGCCAATGAGACCCGTCAAAGCGAGGACACCGAAGCGAGCTGTTTTCGTCATGCATTCCTCCCAGAATTCTGATCTGGCCGTGCAAGACCGAGGCGTCGAACTTCTTGATTGCGCGGCCGATTGTTCCGCCCCGTCCCCTCAGGAACGCTCCGATGCTATTCCTTTCCATGATCCCGGAAAAGCAGTCCGTTAGAACTAGCTAATTCTTCAGGATGACTTGGTGAACTGAAGACTGCCAATGTCGGCTCAAAACAAAAACGGCCCCCGTGGGGGCCGTTTTCACGTTCGATGCCAGGCGGCTCAGGTGAGCGGCGACAGCTGGATCTCGACACGGCGGGTCTGGG
>NZ_RZSG01000123.1:0-11437 GCF_003997725.1 Mesorhizobium sp. M4A.F.Ca.ET.050.02.1.1 | reverse complement strand
ATCGATAAGCAGTCATTATCAATAGTGATAAAACCGCCAACGGAACCCACCTACAAGTCAAGTTAATCAGGAGATAGCTGGACTATCGCGAATCAGGTAGCGTGAAATCAATGACTTACGACGTCACAAAGCTTCCTCTGGAACCCCTCATTGGGCCGGTTACCCGCGCCACCGAGCTTTTGGCGCGTCTCGACGAGCGTCTGGCCCGCTCGAGCGTTCGCGAGGGTTGGATCGAACGCCAAAACTTCGCCGACGCGGCCGCCGCGCTCTGGCTCGAGGGCGAACTCGTCCACCTGGAAGATCTCGTGCTGCACGACGCCCACATGGACGTGCGTGCGCCGACCCACGAACTCACGCGCGCGCATGCCGTGCTTCGCGCTCGCCGCCAGGTTATTGCCCGCGCCCCGGACTGGGCGCTCGGGCGCGATGGCCTGCGCCAGCTCACCGGCCGGGGCAACATGGCCTCGCCGGCGGGAGACGGCCGGGAAGGGGAGGTGATATCTGTGCCGGCATCTGGTGCTGACGAGCCATCCGACATGGATGAGCCGGATCCGTTGGCGCAAGAGTTGGCGGCAATCGACGCGATGCTCGAACGGACCACCAAGGTGCTGGACGGTGGGGCGATGCTAGCCCGAAAAGAAGCGGCCTCGCAGCCTCCTCGCCCAGCACTTGTCTACGATCTCGACTGGGATGAGGACGCGCGTCTGGCCGAATGGCAGGACGTGCTCGCTCAGACGCGAGAACTGCCGGTGACCCTGCGCGCGGCGGTCCTGCTCGATGCCTGGTGGGAGATCGAGGTCCTGCAACACGCCGCCTGGCTTGGGCCCCTGCTGGTCGGCGCGCTGCTCAGGCAGGAAGGGGTCGCGGCGGGTCATCTCACAAGCCTCAATCTCGGTACTAAGAACATCCCGAGGGAGCGGCGGCGCGCACGCATTCGAACTGATCGTGTATTGGCGTTTGTCGATGCCATCCAGGAAGCAGCGCTGGCTGGATTGAAGGAGCATGATCGACTGATGATGGCGAGAAGCCAAATGGAGCGGCGGCTGCGCCAACGCCGAACCAGTTCGAAGTTGCCGGACTTGGTAGAGTTGGTGCTGTCACGTCCGGTTGTCTTCACCGGCATGATCCAGGAGGCGCTAAAAATCTCGAAGCAGGGGGCGCTGAACCTGGTCGGCGAGCTCAATTTACGCGAGATGACGGGGAGGGAGAGGTTTCGAGCGTGGGGGTTGATTTGAGACGGGAGCCCGCAAGGTCGATGCCTTAGTTCAGCGCGAAGGGCGAAGGGCGAAGGGCTTAAGTGACTGATAAGGCAACATTATCATTCGTTTTGTCGTTCCGACAAGCTGTGCGTTTGATGCGAACATCATCGCCAAAAGCGCACGACCGCTTCCAAACACATGATTCGTCTCGATCCCGTGACAGCCAGCCCCGCCGCGCGGCCCGCCGTTCCGGCCTGGGCGCTCGCGGCCGGTGGTGTTCTGCATGACACAGACGCTGCTTTCCGGGCCGGCGCCGCGCTGGCTTCGCTCGACACGCTCGCCCGCGCGCAACCGGCCTGGGTCGGCGCGTGGCGCCAAGACTGCGCGCGAAAGGCGCCGGCGACGTGATTTTTCTGCTCCTCAATGAAGATGCTGTCGCCGGATCGCTGACGACCAAAAACCTGTCGCGCTTTGCGGCGCGGCGGCTCTTCGAGCGACTGCAGCAACTGGATGTCGTGCGCGAGCTGTCGGGCCGCACCAGCTTCCGGCTGTTTGGGTTATAGCGATGAGCGAGGCCGCCCGTTCCGAGCGCCCGCGAGAGAAGGGGGGTGTCCAGCGAATGCTGGTCGACACCGAGCTCGAGCACCTGCCGCCAGAACTGCGCCGGCGCGAGTGGATGGGCCGCGTCGAAGCCGTGATCTTTGCGGCAAATGAGCCTGTGCCGCGCGAGGTGCTGACGCGGGTGGTGGGCAAAAACTGCAATCTCGACCTGGTCATCGACGACATCCGCGCCGAGCTCGCCGGTCGCCCCTACGAGCTGGTGTCGGTCGCCGGCGGCTGGCAGCACCGGACCAAAAAGGTCTTTGGGGACGTCATACGGGCCGCGTTCGGCCAGCAGCGCGCCGACGGATCAAAAGAACTGTCGGAGGCGGAGTCGCTTGTCCTGATGTGCATTGCCTATTTCCAGCCGATCACGCGTTGGCGAGTTGTCGAGCTTCTTCGGCAAGGAGGTGTCGCGCGATCTGATCGGCGTGCTGCGTGCGCAGGAGCTCATCGCCTCGGGGCCGCGGAGCCCACAGCCGGGCGCGCCCCACACCTGTGTGACGACGAAAAATTTCCTGTCGCAGTTCGGGCTCGACACGCTGCGCCAGCTGCCGGATTTCGAGGCGCTCGAGGACGCCGGGCTACTGTCGAAGGAGAAATCGTTGGCTGCTGATATCACGTCGGGTTTATTCGGCGACCAAGAGGACATCGATGCGGAAATGAACGAATAGGTGCGCTGAATGCTTTGACTGCGGACAAGTACACCGACTATGATTTTGTGGGGCAGTCAGAAGTTACTCCGACTTCGGGAGCAAATCAGGGTGGGCGTTGCATAGGGCAGACAGTGGGAGTGGAGGATTACGCAGAACGCATCGAGGCCGCGCGGGGAAATGTCCATGAGCTAGACGGCATAATAGCCGAGCTACAGGAGCAGCCTGAGCATAGGCTCTTGCTGATGCGTGCAATTCTCCGTCGCAGGAAGCTCGTTGATGCAAAGGCCTCTGGACTCAGCGGGCAGTCGGAACTCGGTCTGCCTGCAGTCGATGGGAGAGCTCTTTATCTCTACAGGCTCTCGGACAGCGGTTTTGGCAGGTTGCAGTCCGAGCTTCAAAGCAAGCGAGCGATGCTCGCGAATCCGGCGTCCGGATCGATGGCAGGCAAGTTTGTCCTCTGGGCGTCGGAATGGTTCAGACGCCATTATGACGGCACGCAACGCAATTGGTCGGATGTCGGCCGGCCTCTCGGCCTGTGTATGCCGCAGGTGGAATGGCGCCACCTGGCGGACGAGGGCTTGCGATACTGGCGGATCCCTGAGCTTCGCGTGAATGGCACGCATCATCGCCTGGCCGCTATCGCGCGGCAGGGCGGCTTTCCGGTCGCGGCACTGGAAGGCTCGGGCAGCGGTTGGGCGAAGGGGTTTCTGGAGCGCGTGGTATCCGTCCTGCTGGCTCAGGACATGTGTTCGTCCGATATCGCCGATACGGTGTGCGAAGAACATCTCCACATGGTTCCCCAGACATGGCGGAGCAAGGAGATTCGCCTGGTGTCGGGAGAGCTCGCGATCCAGATCGTTCGCCTCCGGCACATGGCCGAGGAGGCTGGCGTGCCGCCCGGTTCGCTTGTTTCTCTCTGGCTGGATGATAACTGCAAGGGCTGGCGGGATGGGCTGCCCGTCTCGATCGACAGCACCGCCGGCAAGGCCCTGATCGACGGTCTCTTCCTCACCGAGGCAGCCAAGCCGATTTCGTCCATCAAAGCCAGGAGGCTGCTTCATCTGAGCGCCGGCATAGGCCGACGGGACCTAGTCGAACTCCAGTTGAGCGGCACCATCCAGGATGCCGGCGGGAAGTCGGTGCTCGCAAGCCTAGTGAACGACTGGAACAGGCTTCGCCTGTATGCCTCCGAAGAGTTTGCTCGCCATGTTTCGGGCGAGCTTGCCGTCGCCGACCCAGACGCCGATGGGCGCTGGGTGTGCCGGCCGATATCAGCCCGGATGAGGTACGACGTGCCCACGGATGTGGCAATTTCGCTGGAGATGCGAGGTGGTGGATTACGGGTGGGTAGCCCATTCGTCTTGCCTGGGGGGGAGCGCCTTACCGGCGACTTAAGGGTCTATGAGGCGATCGGCGAGAATGCCGGCGATGTGCCGACGGAGCTGAAATTGATTGGCACCGGCAGCCGGGGCTATTCGCCCGAACGTCTGTATGTTGATACGCCAAATGATTGGGTCTGCATTCCGTCGGACCTGAGTTCCCGGTGTGCCAGGATCGCCGGCCGGCCGAGCGACGCACGCACGCTGTGGCTTGTGCAGGGTTCTGCAGTTGCGACCTCTCCTCGCCACGACAGATATCTGGTGCGCAGCGGGCAGAAGGGGGAACTACGTGACGAGCTTGTGCTGAGCGGGCAGACCCCTTCCGGTTTTCGGGCGTCCGGTCCCGATCAGGTGCTGATTCTCGGGGAACCGTCCTTCATTTTGAGGCGTGGGCCACGTGAATCGTCCGCCATTCAGGAAATCTGGTGGCGTCGGCCAGGGGAGAGCACATGGCGGCCCGCCATCGAGCGGAGCGGTTTCGGCTTATTCGAGTTCGCTTGGCTCGATGCCGTTACCCGTCACATTCGCGACAGGCACGATGCGATTATCTTGCCCAAGGCCTTTCGCATCGAGCGTCGGCGAAACGAAGGCCCGTCCGAGCTGTCGGTGTCCGGCTGGGACGGGGAGGTCTATCTGGATGCTGGAATACAGGCAGGTCCTCGGGTCTGGGTGCTCGGTAACAAGGACATTGCCCGGTCCATGGCGCGCGCGCGATTGTCGAACATCGCCAGCGACGCGTGTGTCCTGGACATACCACTTCCGCATCCGCCATGGATCGCGACCTGGACCGGTGGCCCGCTGCCCAGTCGCGAAAGTCTTTCGCATTCCGAGATCAATCGTTTCGTCGCAATGGCGGACGGCAAGGACGAACTTGCGGGCGTGCTGCTCGATCGGGATGACCGGGCAGTGCCCGGCGCAGTGGCGTATTGGCAGTTTGAGGATGAACTACCGCTTTCGACAGTCGCCGACGATCTCGCGGCGCTTCTGCATGCCCTAGGTGATACTGCCGCAAAGGTGAAGCTGGGCTTCACACATGGCACAAACGACGTTTGGTTTCTCAGGCCCTACGAATGCCGGCTGATACAGCAGTCACAACAATGGGTCCCAGATCGGACGCTTCATGACCAGCATGTCCGGGTAGTTGGCCGCTCCCCCCGAGAGCCGGCCTGCGAGGTAGACCTCGGCCCGTATGAAGGCAACGGTGGCAGGGCCCCCGAACCGATCGAGTTGCCCCCACTAGCGGGAGACTGGCTCGTCTACTTGCGCGCTGGAGAGCGTGTCCTTAGCGCGCCATGCGTCATCTGGGGCGAGCTGCCGGCCGCGGAAGCTGACACGCCTCTTGCGCAGGCCATGACGATTTCCGACCGTACGGAGCGGCTGGAGCGGCTTGGGCAGCTTTGCGACGCGATGCTTGTTGCTTCGACCGGTGAATGCCGCGCCTTCGTTCAATCCGTGATCGAAATCGCGTTGTCTCTGGATGGCCTTCGTCTTCGACTTTCGACATCCTGACACTGCTCTCCATCAGGCCTCGCGTGGCAACCCGGATGCTGTTCCAGGCCGCAGAGGAACAACTGCCCCAGCTTTTTCGCCTTAGCGATGGCCTCCCCTTCGCCTGGGAGATATTGCCAGCCGCTGCCTGGAGCGACGCGGGGCGCGAGGAGATGGAACACCTACTTCGCCTCGTGCCCTATGGGGATGCCTATATAATGCCGATCATCAGTCAGCGAATTCGAAGGATAGCGAACTACTTTCCGGCATTACTACCGGTTCTGGGGATCGCTCTCTCCCGTCCTGCGCTCAAGGACGTAGCAAATGACTTCGTCACCCGTGCAGACGGGAGAATCGACCACCACCCGAGCCCATTCCGCCCGGAATTCACAGAAGTCCTCCCGGTTTGGAACGTCCCCAAGCGCTATTGGCGCGCGCTTGACGCGCCTGTCGCCGCAGCTCGCGCCGCCCAGGGGCGCATCACGCTCACTCCAGCGCAGATAATCTGCGTGAAAACGGTCAGCCGACGGCACCCCCGGTGGTTTTGCGACGGGTTCGTCGCAGCCTTCTCAGACCAGTCAACGAGGTGATGGATTTGTCGGATTCGAACCCACTCTCCGTAGATAGGCTTCTTCGCCAGCGGGTCGCAGCGGCGGTCATCGCTCAGGCGGGAATACGTCATCACGAGCTGAATGCCTTCCTTGGCGGCAGGCTATCCGGCAGTGATGTACGCAAAGGCGCGCTGTTTGCCGAGCCGGTGATCGAGGGCGCGCCGGGTTATGTTTCGTCGGGCCTCTCACCCGACCAGTTGCGGGGGTCCCTTCTGCACCCCAGGCTCGTCGATGCCCTGATTGGCAAAGCGGGGGATGACCATCGCTTCAACTACCCTGCCTTTGCCCATCAGTTGGAGGCTTGGGAGCAGCTTCTGAAGGAACGTCGGTCGGTGCTGGTTTCCAGCGGCACTGGCTCCGGCAAGACAGAGTGCTTTATGGTGCCGATGCTGGACGACCTTGCCCGAGAGGCGGAGATCGTTGGCAGGTTGCGCGGCGTACGTGCGCTGATGCTCTACCCCCTGAATGCACTCATCGCGAGCCAAGAGGAACGGCTGCGCCGATGGATCGCTCCGTTTGGCGGTGCTATCCGTTTCGCGCTCTATAACGGGCTGATGCTCGACAGGCGCAAGAGCGCGCGCGACAAGGCCGAGCAAGATTTGCCCGAGCAGGTGCTTTATCGCAGCACGCTACGCTCCGATCCGCCGCCTGTGCTTGTCACAAATTCCACGATGTTGGAATACATGACGATCCGCAAAGAGGACCATCCGATCCTCCAGGCATCGCAGGGGCAGCTACGTTGGATCGTTATAGACGAGGCGCATAGCTATGTGGGGTCGTCGGCAGCCGAAATCTCGCTACTGCTGCGCCGCGTGCTGCAGGCCTTCGGTGTCAATGCGCGCGACGTGCGGTTCGTAGCGACGTCGGCCACGATCGGCGACGGCAGCGAAGGCGATAGGGGCAACCTCCAGCGCTATCTGGCCGATCTTGCCGGCGTGCCGGTCGATCAGGTTCACGTCGTCATGGGCAAGCCCAGGCCGGTGACCCTCGGCCTGTGTGCGGCCAGTTCCGGCTCGGTTGACCTTGACCGTCCTGAAACCGTTCGCAGCCATCCCGTAGTTCACACACTTGTGGCGGAGCTTGGACGCGGCGCGGTCTCCATGGCGCAGGTTAGAGAGGCCGCCGGCCGCGCCGGAGCGCAAACGGCCCCCTTCCTCGAGGCCGTCGCAGACTCGACTCTGCCACTGCGCGTCCATAAGTTTATCAGAGCCGTTCCGGGCCTGTGGTCCTGTCTCAATCCGGCCTGCAAGGGCGACCGCCCGCAGGGCTGGCCGTTCGGTCCCGTATACTTCGAGCGGAGCGAGATCTGCGCGTCGTGCAATGCGCCCACTTTCGAGGTGATCAGCTGCCGCGAATGCGGGGAGCCGTTCCTCAATGCCTATGATCATGGCGACCGGCTTCTGCCTGAAGCTGCGCCGCCCGACCGCGACGAGTTTGAGGCGACGAGTGCGCGCGAGCGCGACGAGGGGGGCGACGATGAGGAGGAAGACGATGTCACCGCCGTCATGAACGATGGAATGAGGCGCCTGTTAGGCTCCCGGGCCGCGGCTGGGCTCCTAGAGCGCGATATCGACCTGACGACCGGCCTATTGCCCGATAGCCGTGGCTCCACCAGCACTGTCTACATCAGCCCGGTCGTAGGCGGCGGCTCTTGTCCTTGCTGCAATGCAAGGCCCTCACAGCGGTCGTCACAGATCTTGTGGCCGTTTCGCTTCGGCGCCCCCTTCCTGATCCAGAACGCCGCGCCGACCATGCTCGAAGGTGTTTCACCCAGCACGCGCGCCAATGTCGAATTGCCGTCACAAGGACGGCAGTTAATTTCCTTTTCCGACAGCCGGCAGGGAACCGCGCGGTTCGCCGCCAACATCGAGACGATGTCCGAGCGCAGCTATGTGCGCAGCTTCGTTTATCATTCCGTGCAGAAGGCGGCCATGCCGCAGAGCTTGGACCAGGCCAAGCAGACCGAACTTGAAGCGATGCGAACCGCTTTGGCGCCTGCTGCCGCCGGTAATGCAAGCATCAAGGACGCCTTGCTGGACATCGAGCGGCAACTTTCCGGCGCGGGCCCAGCCAAGCCGGTCCCATGGCCCGACATGGTCAAGGCTTTTTCCGACGAGCCGATGCTCAGACAATGGATCGGCAATGTCTGGGACGCCGACCGCGATGACAGGTTCCGCGACCCACGGGCATTGGCCAATTTCCTAATCCTGCGCGAGCTTGCTCGTCGGCCACGGCGCGCAAATGCCCTGGAGACGCTTGGTCTGGCCAAGCTGGTGTTCCCGCAGGTCGAAAACCTGACCGACGACCGCCTGCCGCGCGTACTTAGGGAGCGCGGCTTCGCGCTGTGGCACTGGAAAGATTATCTCTATTTTCTCATCGATACGGTCCGCACTAATTTCGTGCTCAACGTGAGCCGAGAGGACGCGCGCTGGCTTCTGCCGCGGCACGCCTTTCTGAGGGCAATCGTTGGCCCTGGCCGGGAAAAGCGCAATAAATCGGACATGGTTTGGCCGGTGGCCCGTACGGGGTTCGGCAGGCAGACAAATCCCGTCTTGGCACTGGAGCAGGGCCTGGCTCTGGAGAGCGACAGCGGGGAAGATCGCGCCGTTCTCAACGATCTCCTGCAAACGGCTTGGGACCAGTTACGTCCGTTGTTTGAAGGCGCCGGATCGACCTATGCACTCGATATCGAAAAGGCGCATATCGGTGCCGTCAAGGAAGCTTGGCTTTGTCCGATCACGCACCGAGTACTGCCTCGTCTTGTTTTCGGCAATACGCCCTATGCGTTGCGGCTCGCGCCCTCGCGCAAGCACCATCAGCCAGCGGCTGTCACCTTCCCGAAACTGCCGATCGTCTTTCCGGCTGCTGACGAGCGTATGCTGCTTGAAGATTTCGTCGAGAACGATCCGATGGTCGCCGATTTGCGCAGCCGCGGTGTATGGACCGATCTACACGACCGTGCAGCGACCCATGCACCCTATATGCGCGCCGAGGAGCACTCCGCGCAGCAGCCGCCGCACCGGCTGCGCGAGTTCGAGGCTCAGTTCAAGCGGGGAGAGATCAACCTGCTCGCGTGCTCCACGACCATGGAAATGGGTGTCGACATAGGCTCGGTGGAGGCAGTGCTGAACACCAATGTTCCGCCGTCAATCGCCAACTATCGGCAGCGTGTCGGACGAGCGGGCCGCCGTGGACAGAGTTTCTCGTCATCGCTTACTTTCGCGCGAGACACGCCGCTTGACCGCGAGGCTTTTATGGACCCGGCAGGTTACCTGCGCAGCTCCATGCGCGCGCCGCAGGTCAAGCTGGACTCCCAACGCATCGTCCAGCGCCACGCCAACGCGCTCCTTCTGGGGCAGTGGTTCCGGCAATCGCAGGGAGAATTGATGCGCGTCAGGTCCGGTCAGTTCTTTGGCTGCCCAGAAGGCTTGACGCTTGCCGTCGAGGAGAACCCGCCGGTCGACCAGTTTTGCCTGTGGCTGAACGACCCGAGCACCGCGGAGGCGATGGCCGGCCGGCTCAAGGCCTTGACGGAGGGCACTTCCCTGCGCAACATCGATCTTGTCCTTCAAAGCTGCGCCGCCAGATTTGGCGAAACGTGGAAGGCCTTCCATGATCAGTGGAAGAATCTGCGGGATCAGGCTGTCGGCCTTACGCCCGAAGCGAAAGGAAGCATCGAAAACCAGCTTCGCAGGCTCTGCAGGGAGCCGCTCCTCAAGGAGCTTTCCGTACGCTCGCTGTTGCCCGGGCACGGGTTCCCGAATGCGGTCGTGCCTTTCATTAATGATTGTGCGGAGACGGCGGCTCGCCAGAAAGTACGTTCTGATGAAGAGAGCGAGACCGTGCGCAACCGGCGCTACGACTATCCCAGCCGCAATGCCGACGTTGCCATCCGAGAATACGCGCCGGGCGGCCAAGTGGTCATTGATGGTCTCGTCTGGACCTCTGCCGGGGTGACGCTGAACTGGGAGCGGCCAGCACATGATGCTGCCGCACGGGAAATCCAGAGCATCCGCTGGTCATGGCAATGCCGTGATTGCGGCGAGGCCGATTGCGGTCTGCTGAGGCCGGAGCACTGCAGGGCATGCGAATCAAACAGACTCGAATGGGTACAGTTTCTCCAGCCGGCGGGCTTCCGGGTGGACTGGAGCGAGAAGGCGCATGGTGAGACGGATCGGATCGATTACATCGAGCCGCAGCCGGTGCGCATTTCCGCGCGCGATGCGCGTTGGGAGCCGCTGCTGGATCCGACCATCGGCCGCGGCCGCGCCACAGCCGATGGGCTTGTTTTCCATCATTCGCTTGGCGTCCGGAAGCGTGGATACAATGTTTGTCTTCGTTGTGGCCGAGCGGCAGAGGAGAGCGACGGAAATCTCTCCGACCATGCCGCGCTGACCCCTATGAAAGGGCAGACCGGCCGCTGCGACGGCAACGACATGACCTATGCTGTCACCAACTCTCTGGCGCTAGGCTTCGAGGCCCTGACCGATGTGGCAGAGGTGCAGCTCTCTGGGCTGACCAACCAGGGCGCCGCCTGGGCGATAGCCTCGAGCGTTCGCACGGCTCTCGCCCGGCGTCTTGGCGTTGAAGTGCGAGAGCTCGGCCTGGGGGTAAGTCCGCGCCGCGACGTGATCGGTGGCCGGACCCACTCGATCTTCCTGTTCGATCTCAATGCGGGAGGCGCCGGCTACGCCCCGCGACTGCTGGACGACGTTCAGGGACTGCTGTGGGAGGCGGCCCAAATTCTCAAATGCCCACGCAACTGTCCAAAGGGATGCTCAAGTTGTGTCCTTGTCGCCGATCTCTTTGCTCAGCAAGAATTGCTAGATCGCCGCGCTGCACTGGACATTGTGAACGGCGTATTGGCTGCCGTGGCTCAACCCAAAGCCGAGGACATCGCGGGCGAAGGATGCAAACTGAGCCGTCCGGTCGCCGATGCTATCGCCAGGCGGGTGCAGCCGAAAAATACGGTCACCATCTGGGTGGCGGATGAGTTTGAGCTTTCAGTCCTGCCGGACCCACCGTTCTCGACCTTGTTTGCAGCAGTCTCCCGCGCCGGAGCCACGCTGCAACTGGTCCTGCCGGCGGAGGTCCTGGGGCGGCTGGATGAAGCCGCCCGAGCGGGACTACGCAATGCCTCCCATCGCTTCGACTTTTCAATTCACCTGGGAGCAACCTACACGGCATCGAACGGTGCGCGCTTGATTGCCGCGCACGTTGAAAGCGCGAGAACTGTCGGCTTTTTGTCTCGTGACGCACTCGCCATGTCGGTCGGGCCGGACTGGGGGAAGGGCATAACTGCGCCCATCATCGAAATGCCAATGGAGCTGCCGGCCTTCCAGCCGATTGATGCCGACGAACTTGAAAGACGTAACCGGCTTGGTGACAGTGTAAGGCTTCTCTCGAGCGATTCCGGTCGGTCCGCCAAACTGTTCGGCCAAGGCATCGTCAATCGCGTCATGAAGGAAGGTCTTGAGGCCGCCGGTCTTTGGAAGCCCCGTCGC
>NZ_RZSG01001239.1:0-1045 GCF_003997725.1 Mesorhizobium sp. M4A.F.Ca.ET.050.02.1.1 | reverse complement strand
TGGTAGCCGAGGTCGCGATAAGGCGGGTAGCGGCCCCAGCCCTTGTCGCCGCCATTGCGTAGGTCGAACAGGATCGCCGCCGGCACGATCGGCACGCGGAAGCCGCCGACCTCGACGCCGATGTTTCTTTCGCGCAGGGCCGCCTGCACGCCCGAGGCGGCGTCGAGGCCGAAGGCCGAGCCGCCCGAAAGCACGATGGCATGGATCTCTTGGACCGAATTCTGTGGCTCCAGAAGGTCGGTCTCACGCGTCCCCGGCGCGCCGCCCAGCACCTGCACGCCCGCCACCGCCGGGTCGTCGCAAAGCAGTGCCGTCACCCCCGACTTCAACCTGGCGTCTGCGGCGTTGCCGACCCTGAGGCCGGCGACATCGGTGATCAGGTTACGCGGGCCGGCGCGGAACATCACTTCGTCTCCAGCGGTACGAAGCGCGTTCCATCGAAGCGGAAGGCGCGGAACGGAGACTGGCTGAGATCGCCCTTGTCGTCGAACCGGATGGGCCCGATCGCAGTCGCGAAGTCACGCCCGGTGAGCGCTTCGGCAAGCGGCTTGCCCGAGCTTTCCGCTTCAGCGGTTGCAGCTTTGGCGATCTCGACCGCGGCATAGGCCGGCAACACGTAGCCTTCCGGTATGACGCTTCTCTCCGCGAAAGCCTGCACCACCTTGGGATCGGCGGCCTCGGCCCATTCGGGCGGCGCGATCATCAGCGTACCCGCGGCATAGGGCACATTGCCGGGGGGCGTACGCAGATTTTCGCCACCGGCGAGAGTGATGCCAGCATTGAGCGAGCCGGCATCGCGACCCATGATGGCGATGTCGTCGCCGTCGCCGCCGGCGAACACCTTGGTTGCCCCGGCCTTTTTCAGCCGGCCGATCAGGCCGATCTGGTTGTCGAGCTGCGGCCGGAATGTGTCGACGAACACCGGTTTCAGCGCCGCCTGCTCGGCGGCCGCCCTGAACGTCTCGGCGATCTCGCGGCCGTAGATCGTGCCGTCATCGACGATGGCGAAGAGTTCGTTCTGCCACCGATGCGTCAGGATCCTGGC
>NZ_RZSG01001238.1:0-1045 GCF_003997725.1 Mesorhizobium sp. M4A.F.Ca.ET.050.02.1.1 | reverse complement strand
TCACTGATATATCAGATTGGAGACGCTGCCATGTGGACTGGAGTTTTTCCCGCCGTCACGAGCAAATTCACCGAGGACGACCGTCTCGATCATGCCGAAATGGAGCGCTGCTACGCGCTGCAGATGGAGGCCGGCTGCGACGGCATCATCGTCTGCGGCTCGCTCGGCGAAGGGCCGATGCTGTCGCATGACGAGAAGATCGAGGTGCTCAAGACGGCGCAGAAGGTCGCCGGAGGGAAGCCGGTGCTGCTCACCGTGAACGAGCCCGGCACCCGCGAGGCGGCAAGCATCGCGCGCCGTGCCGGGCAGGCCGGGGCCAGCGGGCTGATGGTGGTTCCCAGCCCGATCTACCATACCGACCCGGAAGAGACGGTCGCCGCCCTGCGCGCCGTGGCCGATGCCGGCGACCTGCCGGTCATGATCTACTCGAACCGGCTGGCGTACCGGGTCGACGTCACAGTCGACCAGATGGAGGAGCTGGCGTCCGACGCGCGCTTCGTCGCCATCAAGGAATCCTCCGACGACATCCGTCGCTCGACGGAGATCATCAACCGGCTCGGCGACCGCTACGATCTGTTCACTGGCGTCGACAATCTTGCCTTCGAGGCACTGTCGGTCGGGGCCGTCGGCTGGGTGGCGGGGCTGGTCACCGCCTTCCCGCGCGAGACGGTGGCGATCTACCAGCTGATGAAGCAGGGCCGGCGCGAGGAGGCGCTCGAGATCTATCGCTGGTTCCGGCCGCTGCTCGACCTCGATGTCTCGACCTATCTGGTCCAAAACATCAAGCTTGCTGAAGTGCTGGCGATCGATACCAATGATCGCGTTCGGATGCCGCGCCGGCCGCTGTCGGGCGAGCGCCGCAAGGCGGTGGAAAAGATCGTTCGGGATGCGTTGGCAGTGCGGCCGAAACTGCCGGCGCTGCAGGCGTCTCCTCGATCGCCGGACAAGCTGGTGGCAGCCGAATAGAGGAATAGCATTCGCGTGCAGGAAAATTCCGATGAGACCGAGGAGGGGCGCCGCCCCTCATCCGCCCTTCGGGCACCTT
>NZ_RZSG01001237.1:0-1056 GCF_003997725.1 Mesorhizobium sp. M4A.F.Ca.ET.050.02.1.1 | reverse complement strand
GATCGGGCCCGGTCGAGCCGCCAATGTCGAATTCGCCGATATAGACTTCCATGTCGCTGAGCGGCGGGCGCGACAAAAGCATCTTGCGGCAGCCGTCGCTGGGCGGCAGGCTCGGCCGCTCGCTGCGCCGCAAGACCCCATGGTTCTGCTCGGCACTTTCCTCGAACAGCATCGCCACGCTGACGCCGAGCGCCGAAGCCATCTGGTTGAGCGAGGCAGTGCTGGCGCCGGTCAGGCCGCGCTCGAGCTGGCTGATGAAGCTGGCGCTGGTTCCGGTTGCCTCGGCAAGCTCCCGCAGTGACAGCCTGCGGGCGAGCCGAAGGGTTTTCAGGCGCATTCCCAGCACCTGATGGGCATGCGTAGCGGCCGGTGCGTCGCCCGTCTTTGCCGAAGCTTGGCCGGAAGCCTTGCTCATGCCGTCTCCTCCTCCACTTAACAGACTGTACAGTGCCACTGTACATCTGACAAGTCGCGCGTGGCGCCAGAGCCGCGCCTATGGCTAGGCCAGGCAAGTCGGCGGGTTGAGGTCGGCAGATGGATAAGGGAGGTGCGGGAGACGCGCTAGCCTTCGCCGGAGAGGTCCCGTCGCGCCTTGTCCAGTTCCTCGGCATAGCGCCGCATCAGATGGCTTTCGGTCAAAAGGCCGAGCACGACGCGGTCGGCGAAATCCTCGACCACGGCCAGTTCCTCGGCACCGGCGCGCTGGAAGGTTTCGGCCGCCGTCTGGACGTTCATGGAAGGCACCAGCACGGCGTCCTTGAACCGGGCAAGCGACCACACCGGCGTCTCGCCGTCCGCAAGCTCGCTGTGCAGTTCCGCCACGATCAGCACGCCGACATAGTGCTGGCCTTCATCCACGGCGATGACGCGCTGCGCCGAGCCCAGCGGCACCGCCTTGCGAAAGGCGCCGAGCGTCGTCGCGGCATCGATGGTGCGGACATCCTTGCGCATCATCGAGCCGACGGTGAGGCTGCGCATCCAGCCGACGTCGTGGGCGCTGCGGATGGTCTCGCCGCGCAGGTGGAAACGCCAGGTCGAGAAGGAGTAGCCGAAGGT
>NZ_RZSG01001236.1:0-1060 GCF_003997725.1 Mesorhizobium sp. M4A.F.Ca.ET.050.02.1.1 | reverse complement strand
TCGGCGCTCAACGAAAGCGCGCTTGATACGCCGAGCCAGGCGCTGGCCAACGCCACCCGCGAGGTGGTGCGGGTCTGCGAGACCGTCGAGATCATGCTGAAGCGCATCATCGAGCTCTATGAGAGCGCCGACGGCGACAAGATCAAGGCGCTGGCCGCGCTCGACGATCGCGTCGACAAGAAGCACGCGGCGATAAAGCTCTATCTGGCCAAGGTTACCAAAAACCCGCTCAGCGAGGACGAAGCGCTGCGCTGCCAGGAATTGATCGGCGCCTGCGTCAAGCTGGAGCAGGTCGGCGACATCATCGTGCGCAACATGCTGGTGCATGTCAGGAAGAAGCTAGAACGCGGGCTGGAGTTCACGCCCGAAGGCTGGCGCGAGCTCAGCGCCTTCCATGCCTCGGTGCTCGCCAATGCGCGCCTTGCCTTCAACGTACTGGTCTCGCGCGACCCCGAGGCCGCCCGCCAGCTGGTGCTGGAAAAGGACCGGCTGCGCGACCGCGAGAAGGAAACCAGCGCCAGCCATTTCGTGCGGCTGCGCGACGGCACCGCCAAGAGCGTCGAGACCAGCTCCATCCATCTCGACACCATCCGCGACCTGAAGCAGATCAACTCGCTGCTCGCCTCCATGGCCTATCCGGTGCTGGAGGAGCGCGGTCTGCTCGGCGGTTCGAGGTTGAAGGCCAGCTAGGGGCTGGGCCATACCGGGTGCGGCGACATCACCTCGGTCCCACGAGAATTTGCCTTTGCTCATCCTCTCGTCGTTCGGCTAAGGATCGTGTGAGGTCTACTGGGAGGATGATCGGCGATGGACACCCATTCACGCAGCTTCGCCAAGGCGCTTTCCTGGCGCGCCACCGGCACCATCGACACGATGATCATTTCACTGGTGGTAACGGGCAGCGTCAAGCTGGCCGCCGCCATCGGCGCCACCGAGGTCGTCACCAAGTCATTGCTCTACTATCTCCATGAACGGGCATGGCTGAAAATCCCTTACGGCAGGAAGACGGCCTTCCTGGCCCCAGCGGCAGCTGACCGACTGGATTGGCCCACTCAAGAAA
>NZ_RZSG01001235.1:0-1066 GCF_003997725.1 Mesorhizobium sp. M4A.F.Ca.ET.050.02.1.1 | reverse complement strand
CCGGCGGGGCCCGTGCCATCACCGCGGAAGACCTGCAGGACCGCTACCACACGCATTGCGATCCGCGCCTCAACGCCGACCAGGCGATCGAGCTCGCCTTCCTGGTCTCGGACCTGCTCAAGAAGAGCCACACGGTCCAGCACAAGCAGGCCGCCAACGGCTGAGCCGCTTGCTGGTTTGAATCTGCGTGATCAAAGGCGCCGGAGAAATCCGGCGCCTTTTTTGTTTCGGGCCGAGGAGCGGTAACATCAGAGCTTACGAAAATGTGTTCTGGCGCGACCATTGCAAAACCAAGATTGGATGGAACTGCATCGTCCACCCCCAACCGGTTCCAGCATTCACCATGCGTCACGAGCATGCCGTCATCCACCACCGCGCCCTTGATTTCTGGTCGGCTCGAGCGGCGGTCCTCATCATCATCTGCCTGCAGCTTCTGGTCATAAACGACTTGTCGTTCGGCCCGCGCTGGCTGGCGCCTGCGATCGAGGCGGTGCTGCTCGTGCCCCTGTCGATCGCGACGGCGTGGACGCAAATGGCGACGCAGAAGGCCATCGATCACGAACATTGGTACGCGATCGGCCGGTTTCGCCTTTACATCCGCCTCACCGCGCTGGTCCTCACCGGCGTCATCAGCGTCATGAACTGCGGGGCGTTGGTCTTCCTGGTCAGGGCGCTGCTCGAAGGCCATGCCGGCGCCGGCACGACGCTGCTTGTCGATGCGCTGAACATCTGGGTCACCAACGTCATCGTCTTCGCGCTTTGGTTCTGGAGCACGGACCGGGGCGGGCCGCCGACCTGTGGGCTGGTCAAGCGCGCGCAGGCCGATTTCCTGTTCCCGCAGATGACGCTGCCCGACCGAGAAATCCGCGGCTGGCTGCCCGGCGTCGTCGACTATGCCTTCCTGGCGTTCACCAACGCGACGGCATTCTCGCCGACCGACACCTTGCCGCTCACCCAGCGCGCCAAGCTCTTGATGATGGCGGAGGCGTCGATCTCGCTGCTGACGATCGCGCTGGTGGCGGCGCGGGCGGTGAACATCCTCGCCTGAATCACGACACAACTAGCG
>NZ_RZSG01001234.1:0-1066 GCF_003997725.1 Mesorhizobium sp. M4A.F.Ca.ET.050.02.1.1 | reverse complement strand
TCATGGAATCGCCCAACCGCTCCAACTATTTGTTTCCACGCAATTCCAGACGGAAAACCGTTCCGTGCTTTTCCTGGAATTGCTCCATAAACTCAGCGCTCTCCAATCAGGCGCCGCCGTCAAAATATCAATGCGCCCCTTGCCGCCGAGTGCCAAGGGACAAGTTCAAAAACCGTTTATCGCTATTGGGCGGCGCCCGCATCGCCGCCGGCGTCGCCACCCGCATCCCCATCGGCCGGCGCGTCGGTCTGGCCCTCGACCTTTGCGGCGCCGGCCTTGGCGGCGTCCTCGGCCTGCTTCTTCTGCAGCGCGCGGTAGCGGGCAACGTTCTGGTTATGCTCTTCGAGCGTCGCGGCGAAGACGTGGCCGCCAGTGCCGTCGGCGACGAAATAGAGGTCATCGGTCTTCGACGGGTTGGCGACGGCCTCAAGCGCCGCTCGGCCTGGGTTGGCGATCGGCGTCGGCGGCAGGCCGTTGATCAGATAGGTGTTGTAGGGCGTCTGCTTGTCGATGTCGGACTGGTAGATCGGGCGATCGGTGGGTTTTCCCTTGCCGCCGAACAGGCCGTAGATGATGGTCGGATCGGACTGCAGCCGCATGCCCTTGGCCAGCCGGTTGAGGAAGACGGCGGCCACGCGCGAGCGCTCGTCGCCCCTGCCCGTCTCCTTCTCGACGATCGAAGCCAGCGTAACGAAATCCTCGACATTGGCGATCGGAAGATCCGGCGCGCGCCGCTCCCAGACATCGTCAACCAGCTTCTTCTGGTCGGCGAGAAGCTTGTCGATCATCTGCTGGCGCGTGGCGCCGCGTGTGAAGCGCAGCGTGTCGGTGGCAAGACTGCCTTCCGGCGGCATGGCCGCGGGCATGTCGCCGCTCAGCGCGGCCTGCTCGGCGATGCGCTGCAGCGCCTGCTCGACCGTCAGCCCCTCGGGGATGGTCAGCGAATACATCACCGACTTGCCGCTCTTCAGGAGTTCCATGATGTCGCGCATCGAAGCGCGCGGCTTGATCTCGTATTCACCGGCCCTGAGCGCGGAATCATTGCCGGTCGCGCGCACACCAAGGC
>NZ_RZSG01001233.1:0-1076 GCF_003997725.1 Mesorhizobium sp. M4A.F.Ca.ET.050.02.1.1 | reverse complement strand
GCCATGTGCGACAAGCTTCTGGCGAACACCGTTATCGAGAACTACGCGGTGGAGATCGCCTAGATGAAATCAGCCGTCGTCCTCCTGCCTGGCCTCAACCGCGACCGCGACATGATCGCAGCGCTGACCAAGATTTCCGGACAGGCGCCGGCCACCGTCTGGCAGACCGACACCGAAATCCCCGATGTCGACCTGATCGCCATCCCGGGTGGCTTCTCCTTCGGCGACTATCTGCGCTGCGGGGCGATCGCGGCGCGCATGCCGGTGATGCGAGCGGTGGCCGAAAAGGCGGCCAAGGGCGTCATGGTGATCGGCGTCTGCAACGGCTTCCAGATCCTGGTCGAGGCCGGCCTGCTGCCCGGCGCGCTGATGCGCAATGCTTCGCTGAAATTCGTCTGCCGGCAGGTGAAGCTCGAAATCGCCAACGCCAACACCATGTTCACCCGTCGCTATCAGCCCGGCCAGATCATCCGCTCGCCGGTGGCGCATCACGACGGCAACTATTTCGCCGACGCTGAGACGCTCGCCCGCCTCGAGGGCGAGGGACAGGTGGTGTTCCGCTACGCCGACGGCACCAATCCGAACGGCTCGATCAACGATATTGCCGGCATCATCAGCGAAAAGGGCAATGTGCTTGGCCTGATGCCGCATCCGGAAAACCTGATCGAGGCGGCGCATGGCGGCAACGACGGCCGGGCGCTGTTCGAAGGTGCCCTCGGCATCGCCGCTTGATTATCTCCTAGGACATTGCTTTCAGAACGCGGGGGCGGCCTGACCATGAGACTGACGATTGCTCGCCTTGCTCTCCTGGCTGCCGCCGTGCTTGCGCTCGCCGCCTGCCAGTCGAGCCCGAAGAGCGCGCCGCCGCCCTCGGGCAAGAGCGCCTCGCTGCTCGCCATGGAACAGGTGGCGATCGCGGCGCATAAATGCTGGATCGCCAGCAAGGATCCGGCCTTCAAGCCCTACCAGATGGCCAATGAGCTGAATTCGTTCAGCGGCACGCCGCGCTTCCTGCTGGTGCCGGCCAAGCATTATGGCGGCAAGCCGCTCCTGGTTGTGCAGGCGCAAGGCAATTC
>NZ_RZSG01001232.1:0-1081 GCF_003997725.1 Mesorhizobium sp. M4A.F.Ca.ET.050.02.1.1 | reverse complement strand
ACCTCGCACTGTCCGGCGCGAGCAAGCTAGCATAGGCCGGACATTTGGCCAGCAGGCTTTCGCCCAGCAAAGGATTGTGCTTTGGCAGTAATTCGATGGAGACGCGGCCATGACGGCAAGTGAGCGCATGAAGATGGCGGCGGGCGAGTGGTACACTTGCCTCGATCAGGAACTGGAAGCGCTGCGCGTCGCCGCGCGCGATGCGGTGTTCGAGCACAACGGCCTGCCGCCCCGGCAACGCGGCGACATCGGCCCGGCATTGCGGTCATTGTTGGGAAGCACGGGCGAGGGGGCGCGCATAGAGGGGCAGTTCCACTGCGCCTACGGGTTCAACCTCTTTCTCGGCGATGGTGTCTTCCTCAATGCCGGCTGCACGGTCCTCGATACGGCGCCGGTGCGCATCGGCAAGCGGACGTTGCTCGGGCCTAATGTGCAGATCTACTGCGCCGAGCATCACAGGGAGGCTGCAGCAAGGCAGGCGGGGCTGGAGATCGCCAAGCCGGTGACGATCGGCGCCGATGCCTGGATCGGCGGCAGCGCCATCATCCTCGGCGGCGTCACGATCGGCGATGGTGCCATCGTTGGCGCTGGCGCCGTGGTTACCCGCGACGTCGCAGCGAACACCACGGTGGTCGGCAATCCGGCGCGTCCGGTCAGGCAGCGTTGAGCGGCTTGCCCGTTCGGGTCAAAACATTGCGGCGTGTGTCGGCCTTTTGGCGCCGGCACTCCTGGAGAACTCGCGCCGATATTGCATCGGCGAGGTCTTGAGCCGCGCCGAAAAATGCTGGCGCAGCGAGGTGGCGCTGCCGAAGCCGACTTCGAAGGCCACCGTATCCATCGATTTCTCCGTCGCCTCCAGCAGCCTCTGCGCCAGCGCGATCCGCTGGTCGGCCAGCCAGTCGCCGAAGCTGGTGCCGATCGACTTCTGGAAGCGGCGCGTGAAGGTGCGGCGGGTGAGGCCGGCCGCCTCGGCGACGCTGTCGAGGCTGTGCGCCTCGCCGAGCGTCGCCCGCACCTTGTCGAGGGCCTGCGCGAACCGGTCGGCGGTCGAGGTCGGCGCCAGCGGGCGCTCGATGAATTG
>NZ_RZSG01001231.1:0-1084 GCF_003997725.1 Mesorhizobium sp. M4A.F.Ca.ET.050.02.1.1 | reverse complement strand
GACGAGGAAGACGCGGTTTCGGTGATGAACCGCCTGGCCCGGCCTTCAGGCGATGATCCGGCGATCGTCTCCGGCGAGAGCGGCGGGGCGGGGCTCGCCGGGTTGATCCGCGCTGCCGGTGACAGCAAGATGCGGGCGGCGCTTCACCTCGATAGCCATTCGCGCGTGCTCATCATCAACTCCGAAGGCGCGACCGATCCCGGCCGCTATGCCGACCTGGTCGGGATGGCGCCGCAAGAGGTTGCGCGGGCGAGGCAGCCGGCATGAGCAATCTGACGATCAACGCCGACCGTCTTCTTGGCCGCATCGAAGAGCTCGGCAGCCTTGGCCGCGATGCGCAGGGCAGGCTGGTGCGTGTCGCCGCTTCCGACATGGACAAGCTCGGCCGCGACCGCCTCGTCAGCTGGCTGCAGGACGCAGGGCTCGCAGTCGCCGTCGACCGCATCGGCAACATCTTCGGCATCTGGCAGGATGATGCCAATGCCGGCCAGCCGTCGGTCATGCTCGGCTCGCATATCGACACAGTGATCGACGCTGGCATCTATGACGGCTGCTATGGCGTCCTTGCCGGCCTCGAAGCGATCGAGAGTTTGAAGGAGGCCGGCTTTACGCCGGCGCGCCCGCTCGTGGTAGCGGCCTTCACCAACGAGGAGGGCGTGCGGTTTTCGCCTGACATGATGGGCTCGCTGGTCTTCGCCGGCGGCCGGGATCTTGACGAGGCGCTGGCCTCGGTCGGCACCGACGGCTCGGTGCTGGGCAAGGAGTTGGAGCGCATCGGCTATGCCGGCAGGCACGAGCCCGGCTTCCTCAAGCCGCGTGCCTATGTCGAACTGCATGTCGAGCAGGGGCCGGTGCTGGAGCGCGAGGGCATCGCCGTCGGCGCGGTCGAAAACCTGCAGGGCATTTCCTGGCAGCGCATCACGATCGAGGGCGAGGCCAACCATGCCGGCACAACGCCGATGTCGATGCGCCGCGATGCCGGCGTCGCCGCCGCGCGGGTGATCGGCTTCCTGGCGGACCGCGCCGGCGCCTCGCCGACGCCGACGGTCGCCACCGTCGGCACCATCGCCTTCGAGCCCAACGC
>NZ_RZSG01001230.1:0-1085 GCF_003997725.1 Mesorhizobium sp. M4A.F.Ca.ET.050.02.1.1 | reverse complement strand
GGTGAAGAGGTTGTGCGAGAGCACGCCTATCGACAGGCCGATCGAGGCGACCGTCGGTCGCCCGCCGTGGCGCCGAACTGGCACTTGCCATTGCCACTGTCACCGGCGCGCCGGTCAAGATGCTCTATGTTGCGCGGGTCGGCCGCGACGAACCGCGCGACACCGTCTCGCATCGCCGCAGGGAGGCTGTGCTGAAGGATATCGTCGCGCTTGCCGACCGCTATGGCGTCGAGATCGAGACTGCCATCCGCAGCAGGGCCGCCGCCGCCGATGCCATCGCCCGCCAGGCTGGCAGGAGCGTGGCCGCCTTCCTGCACAATGGCACGCTCGCGATGTTCGAAAAGCAGGGCTTTCAGCGCATTGATTGTCATGGGCGTGGCGCGGCGGCCGGGCGACGAGCTCATCTTCGGCGAGACGACGAGCGGTGTGCTGCAGCACTGTCCGTGCCCGGTGTTGCTGATCTCCGATTCGCGGCAGCCCCGCGACGACGAGGACCGGGAGGCGGGGCGCTCCATCAGCGGTTGACAGGCCCAGCCCGCGTCCCGATTGTCGACGCCTTCATTCGCTTTACCCGATCGAAGGGACGACGCTGATGATGTCGGGATTTGCCGCCTGTTCCGGAACTGAGGCGCGAACCTTCAAAACGGCTATCGCTGGCTTTGAGGAACTACGATGAGCTTCAGCGTAAAACCCCTCGACGAAACAAGCTGGGCGGATTTCGCTGCGCTGGTCGAGCGCCACAATGGCGTTTGGGGCGGCTGCTGGTGCATGGCCTTCCATGCCAAGGGCAACGGCGCCGGCGGCAACCGCGCCGCCAAGCAGGCAAGGGTCCGGAACGGCAGCACGCATGCCGCGCTTGTCTTCGACGGCGCGGCCTGCGTTGGCTGGTGCCAATTCGGGCCGACCGGTGAACTGCCGCGCATCAAGCACCGGCGCGCCTATGAAGAAGGGCTGACAAACCTTCCGGACTGGCGCATCACCTGCTTCTTCATTGACAAGGCGCGTCGTGGCGAAGGCGTGGCCGCCGCCGCGCTGGCAGGTGCGCTCGGCGAAATCGCCCGCCTGGGCGGCGGCACGGTGGAAAG
>NZ_RZSG01000122.1:0-11551 GCF_003997725.1 Mesorhizobium sp. M4A.F.Ca.ET.050.02.1.1 | reverse complement strand
ATTTGAGGGTTTTCGGATTTTCCGGTGGCTTCGTCGGTGTCGATGTTTTTTTCGTAATCAGCGGTTTTCTGATCACGAAAATTGTTGCAGCCGATATCGACCGGGGGCGTTTCAGCCTAGCGCAGTTCTATCGGCGCCGCGCCCGCCGGCTGCTGCCGGCTCTGTTTGCGACACTGGCCCTGTCGTGCATTGCTGCGGCTCTTCTATTCGCTCCACCGCATTTGGAGAACTTCGCAGAGTCGCTTTTGGCCGCCACTCTCGGGGTTTCGAACGTCCTCTTCTGGCGAGAATCCGGCTACTTTGACCTGGCCGCGCGTATGAAGCCACTGCTACACACTTGGTCCCTGAGTGTTGAGTGGCAGTTCTATTGCGTGTGGCCGCTCCTGCTTTCAGGTTTGCTCGCCCTATTCCGACGTCGGATGGTTTGGCCAATCCTGGCGATCACGGTTTTGGGCTTCTGGCTCATCTTCGCATTCCAGGACGGCTCATTTTGGCTGCTTGCCGGAACGCGGACTGCCGAATGGCTTTCGGACGGCAGAGCGACCGTCTTTTACAATACGCCTTTCCGTGTCTTCGAATTTGCTTGTGGCGCGGCATTGGTCTGGCTTCCACAGCCGCGAGCCTTGGCTATCCACGAGTTCCTCGCCTTGCTTGGATTGGTGCTCATAGGCGGCGCCGTCTTCTTTCTAGATGACACGGCACACGCACCCGCCCTCAATGTGCTAGTGCCTACGGTCGGAGCTGCGATGGTGCTGTACGCGGATCGCTCACGACGTGTGGGGCTTGTTCTACGCAATGGCCCTGCAGCCTATATCGGGCGCATCAGCTATTCACTTTACCTGGTGCACTGGCCCCTGATCGTATTCTGTGAATATGGCCTTCTGCGGCCGCTGCTGCCGAGAGAGGCCGTTCTCGTCGGGTTCCTTTCTCTCGCCTTGGCAGTCATGATGTTTCACTTCGTTGAACAGCCGTATCGTGCTGGCCGCGGCTTCGTCGGACCCACAGGGCTTGCGTTGGCAGGTCTGCTTGCTTTCTCGCTGGTCAGCTACTCCATGTGGGGCGGTATGCCTTGGCGGTCGCCATCGGCTATCGCGGGAGGTGAACTGGCCGATCGCGCGACCCTGGAATCGATCAAGGGCTCTCGTGGCTGTGAGGATTTCTGCGAATTCGGAAATCTTCAAAGCCCAACGAAGATCCTCATTGTCGGAGACTCGCACGTTGACCACTACACCCGCGCCCTCGAAGAGCTTGGCGGAAAGGAATTTCACTTCCTGCTAGCGCAAGCCGGCAGCTGCCATTTCGGAGCGGATCTTCAGAGCCGGCCTAGAGGCGCGGTCACGCAACATTGTCGAGCCGCAACAGATCAAGCAGCCCGTTGGTTGAACGCCGGGGGGATCGCAGCCATCGTCCAAGCTCAGCGCTGGCCAGGATACCGCAACATTCTCGAAAAGAAGGCTGATGGAGCGCCTGTCGATATCCCTGATCTGGCAAAGCTGTTTCCGACAATGCTTGAAGACATCTCCAAGCTGTACGCCGGGTTTCGCGGACCGGTCATCTTGGTCGGACACGCTCCAAACACGAACCTGATCTGTGCTCTCAGGCCGAACTATTTCTCCCTTCCATGCCCAGTGTCCTCGCGGGTAGAGCACGGCGCATTCAAAGCGGCCTTCACGGCCTTCGCGCGGCACCATTCCCAGTTTCAATTCGTTGATCCGCTGGACGCGATCTGCCCCGCCGCGGAATGCCGAATGACAAACAGCGCGGGGCACAGCCTCTACGTCGACGATCACCACCTCTCCATCTTCGGCGCAATGCTTATTGTTCCGAAAATCATCGAGATGCTCCGAGATGATCTGACCGTCCCGGTCGATCGACCTTCGGCAGGCCGGATAATCGCCAAGCGACTCGCCTACGCGCCGGGGCCGCTTCGACGAGAGCGACAAAACAAATAAAGCGTCGCAACAGCCCAGGCGATGACGGTCCCCAAAAGCATGAAGTAGAGCGGATTAGCCCGGAGATCGACACCGATCGGCGGCGAAATCAACAGGACAATGGAAGCGGCAGCGAATAACCCGACGCCTCCGCCTATTCCAAAGGCAAAGCTCGAATATGCTTCCCTGCTTCGGCTGGGATTGGTCTTTGCGGCGAGCATGCTGCCTATGCCGATAGCCACGGGTATGAACAAACTCGGCGTCAGTAAGACATCATGCGAAGTCAGCATAACGCCTAAGAGGGCGACTCCGAGTGGCAGATCTTCAGCGTCACGAACGAACCAGAAGGCGGAGACGAGGAAGCCGAGTGGCACTAGCCAGCCGATATGGCCGAAAGCGATAGCAAAAAGGACAAACGTGTTGTGAGGAACAAAGACATGAGCCTCTTCCAGCCCACGACCAAAGAAACCGCCTGTCTGGTATGCAAGTAGGCCGCGTTCCAAGAACAGAGCTCGGGCCGAGATAGAATTCTTCTTACCTTCACCTCTCAGCCGTTCGCTGAGGGCCTGGATCCTGGCCGCGCCTGCTGCAGACGGAATCGCTTTGGGGGGAGTGGCGACATCTCCTGGCAAGCTTTCCTCGGGTAGAGCTGGGACGTTTCTAGATGGCGCCAATTGGGGCGGCTCGACCGAAAGCGGTCTCGCGTCATCTGTTTGGGGAGGATGTCCTATCGGAACCGCTGGCCGGGCAAGCGACGTGTCGACAGCTTCGCCTGCCACACTAAGGTCCGTGTTTACGGCCAACACTCCTGCGAAAGACTGGCTAATGGCAGCTCGAAAGTAGCGGTTAGTGGTCAGTGCGACGAAAGTTGCCGATAGCAGCACAAGAGCCACGGCGAGAGCCCGCGTCCAAGCAGCGGTGCCGATCCGCAATCTTCGGCCAGCTCTATAGTATTGCCAGATGCCAGCAGCACTTGGAAGGAAGACGGTGGCGACGGCGGCAAGAATAGTGGAGCGGGACAAGGTGATTGAAAGCGCCCCCCCAACCAGGACGAGAAAACCTGGGCGCCATTCCTTAGGTACGGCGCGATAGCTCGCCGCGCCGCCGAGCAAGAGTCCCGCAGCGGCCACATTCGGGTTGACTGCTAACCCCGCCGCGCGGCCAACTGTAGTGGTAAAGCCATGGGTGAAGAGCACATCCAAGAAGCAAACGATAGCATTGAGGGCCGTAACCGAAGCGGACAGCCGCAGCACAATCGGAGGCGCAAACGTAAGCATCAGAGTGAGTGCAGAGCCACCAAGAGCAAGAGTTGTCAAATAGCTCCTGTTGACGATCCCAAGAGGATGCAGAGCGATTGGCACGACCGCCACCACGGCGCCGATTGCCAGCGGCGAAATAGCTTTGCGCACGTCACGCCGCGTCACTACCACTGCGAAAGAGACGATGAGTACAACGCCATAGAGGGCGTACAAGGCCAACCTGAGATAGCCATCTCGCCCGGTGAACAAGGGCAGGGAGAAAGGCATGAACCAGGCCTGATATACAACGACTGTGAAAGCGCAGAAGCCGGCAGAAAGGTTCACCAGGTTCGTTTGCAGCGACGATGCTGGGCCTAGTGAGCGATCCACATCAGCAACCCCGCCGCTCATTCATTTCCCCGTGAGGTAGAGGGTTTCATAGGCGTCGGCCATAGCCTCAATCGAATAGCGCTGGCGCATTGTCCGTTGGCGAAACTCCTGGTCCGTTTTGCGCTCTGGCAGACGGTCTACTATTTCCAGCAAACCTCGAGCGAGATCAGTGGGAGCATGAGGTTGTACCAAAACACATCCTGGCAGGCCTGAGACTGCCTCCGGATTTCCGCCTACGTCTGTGACGACTACCGGGAGACCGGCCGCCAGTTTCTCCATCAAGGCATTGCAAAAGCCCTCCTCATGGGACGCGATCACGCCAACATCCATACCAGCGAGTAAACCAGGGATATCGCTCTGAACTCCGAGAGCTTGCACTTTGCGCCCGATGCCGAGGCTTTCAGCCTTCTGCGCCAGAGCCGATCCGATTCCCCGGTCCTGCCCGGCCATAAAGAGCTTGATGTTCGGGTGCACTTTGCTCGCAAGGGCAATCGCCTCGATTAGATCGTCATGACCTTTATACGGTATCAAATTGGCGACAATGATGATGCCCACGTCATCTGGGGCGAGACCAAGTCGAGCCCGGGTCCCATTGCGACGATCGCCGATATTGTCGAACCGGCTTAAATCGAGGGCGTTTGCGACAATTTTGATGCGGTTGATGCTGTAGTTGTCCCGCGCCGCCGTGTCTGCCGCGACAGCGAGAGAGTTCGCAACCACGAAATCGGAAAAACGGTTAGCGAACCGATCCATCCATTTTAGCCAAGGCCAGCGTTCCTGATGGCTGCCGAGGCCGCGTCGAGATGTGACGATAAGCGGTGCCAACGCTAACCGTCCGGCCAGGGCGCCGAGGAAATTTGTCAGCGGCAGAAAAGCATGGACCACGCCCGGTCGTGTCCAAGCCACCCGCCTGAAAACCCAAGTGGCCGCGGCCAGGAGGACCATCAACTCCTTCAAACCCGGCGACGTCTTTGAACCGGCGGCGAGGGAATTCGGTCGGTGGCGGCCATAGAAAATTGGTATGCCGGCTCGGGTCAGAGGTTCGGCCAGTACGTCGCCTACCGGCGTAAGCGCAAAAACCTCGACCCTCCATCCTCGGCATGCCAGTTCCTTGGCGAGCAGTACGAGTTGGCTCTCCGTGCCGCCAAGGTTTAGCGATCCGATCACAAAAAGTACGCCCTTACGGCGGCTCTTGGCGATGGCCGTCGAAGGAACGACAGCGGATGTCTTTGCTGGAGCATAATTCATCGAGACTCTATCGCCGCCGACTTCCGATTTAGCCGTCGCATGCCATAGGCATAGACCTCAAGCAAGCGCAAAGCACTCCCTAAGCTCCACGATTGGACGAACGACCGAAGGCAAAGATTTTCGGGGCAGAAACGAACGGTCGGCGCCGAAGCAGCCCGCTAGTTGCCAACAACACGCCGATGAGCAGCAGCATGACTGGCGGAAGCCACTTCAGCCGGTCGAAAATTGTCTCGTAAGAACGGGCACTCTGAAAGCCTTCTGGCGTTCCAAGCTGATGCCAAGGTTGACTGTAGGCTCCATGCAAAAGAGGCAGCATATCTTCGTAGTCCGAATAGTAGGAATCGACTATCGACGGATCCCTTTCTACAAGAGCCAGAGGATGGGGTACTAGGACGCCATAATCGGAATCGAGAACATTACCATCGACCTCGACGATCGTGTGCTGCTCCGCGCTATATATCGTCGCTGGAATGCCTTGTTCCGTAAGGATTGAATAGACAATCTTTGAGGCCTGGGAGCAAAAGCCGTAACCGCGATCTAAGGCCTTTCGGGGTGTCAAAAACTCGTAATTTTGAAAGCTGTCGTGGTATGCAGGAAGCCGACCGAGCAGCCAGATGACGTAGTTGTCGAAAACGCTGATCTTCGTATAGCGCGCGTCAGTGGCCGTCCAACGGTCCCCTTCCGTCCAGTAATGCACCACGCCACCCGCGACAGCCTTTGTCAGGCGCTCAAGATAGACCTGCTTGGGCTCATTCGCTTCGCGATAAAGGCCGTTCAAATCCTCTATCTTCTTCTCAAACCCAAGCGGTCCCTCAATAGCCTCCGCGGGGGGTGTCGGATAGGCCTGGACGAGGCCGAGGGGATAAGCAGCGACAAAGAGCAGAAACGCCGCCCCTAGCCCAGTCAGGCAGAGACCCAAGGACTGCCAGAACCGATCGGCGCCCAACTGACGGCTCCTACTTAGAATCGCCTTTTCCTCGCTGCTAGTAGTACAGAGATATCACAATTGCACGTTCGAAGCTGCCCTGAATGGTCCAGCTTGTGGATGGCTTTTGACGATCCGAGATCAGAAATTGTCAATTGGCGCCACATGCGACTTGTTTCCTTGTGGCGCCCATGCGCAATGAACGTCGAGAATGCGGGCGATACCTTGGCATTGAGCGGAACCCAGACCCTAGACAGCACGACCGACGCGCTTCGGCGCTTGTGGGCGCAGCTATCGAGGCGCCGGCGCCGCCAGTTTTTCGGTCTTCTGGTTCTAATGTTCTTCGGCGCTATCGCTGAGGCCGCGACGCTCGGTGCCCTCTTGCCGTTTCTGGCCAAGATCACCGATCCCGATTCAATAGGTCAGTCATGGATCGGACGCCAATTGCAGGGTTTCGGTTCGGCCAGTTCGAGCGACAGCCTTCTGCCCTTGCTGTCGCTATTTTCGGTAGTGGTAGTGATCGCTGGGGTGGTGCGGATCCTGCTCTCGCGAGCGACTCATGCTTTTGTCTTTTCGCTTGGGCACGAGATCGCCGTGAGAGTTTACAAGCGCGCACTTTACCAACCCTACAGCTATCACTTATCGAATAGCTCCAGCTCGGTGCTGGCGACACTCCGCCAAGTCCACATCATCAACATGAACGTTCTCCTCCCGATCCTCCAAGCGGTCGGGGGAGCGATCATCAGCGTGTTCGTCGTTGCGGCGATGTTCGCGTTGAGCTCATTCATCACATTTGCGATCTTTGCCGGATTGGGTGTGGCCTATCTCGCCATGTCGCTCTTCATTCGCAAACATCTCAAGACGAATGCCCGCACGATAGAGCGAATGCAGGCGGAAGACATTCGGTCCGTGCAAGAGGGCTTGGGTGGCATTCGCGATGTCATCATCAATGACACTCAGCCCTATTTCCTTTCCCGTTTCGAAGAACTCGACAGGCATTTACAGCGCGCTTACTCGGGGAACGCTCTCGCGGCCGCTACTCCTCGATTCGCGATCGAAGCCACTGGGATGGTGATCATCGCCGCACTTGCTTACTTCCTGATCACAAGGACAAACAACGCCGGGCAGGTACTGCCTATGCTGGGAACGTTTGCCCTTGGCGCGCAGCGTCTAGTGCCCCTGATGCAATTGATCTATGCAAACTGGGCGCTCGTGCTAGGCAATATCGCCGGCGTCGAAGCGGTTCTTAAGACGATCGAAGCGCCACTCCCAGCAGAAGCACAGGCACCTCCGCCGAGCCGCTTGCCATTCAATCAGGCAATTGTGCTGAAGGATTTATCGTTCTGCTACGCGCCCGATCAGCCGCCGGTTATCGAACGGTTCAATCTCACCATCGTGAAGGGCGCAAAGATCGGATTTGTAGGCAAGACAGGGAGCGGGAAGAGCACGACAGTCGATCTCGTGATGGGCCTACTCGAGCCGACAAGTGGAGTTATCGAGATCGACGGGAAGCCCCTTGATGGAGGCACTAGACGTGCCTGGCAGAGGCAGATTGCCCATGTCCCCCAGAGTATCTTCCTTTCGGACGCTTCGATCGCCGAGAATATAGCGTTTGGCATCGACCCCGCCGGTATCGATCTTGAACGTGTTCGCAACGCAGCGCAGCAGGCAGCTTTGGCGGGCTTCATCGAAAACTTGCCCAAGGGCTATGAAACCCGGGTCGGCGAACGCGGTGTGCGATTGTCCGGCGGCCAGCGCCAACGAATAGGCATAGCGCGGGCATTCTATAAACAGGCGAGTTTGCTCGTTTTTGACGAAGCAACAAGCGCGCTCGACAATGAGACCGAAGCAGCTGTCATGGAGGCAATCGGTGATTTGCCCGCTGATCTGACAGTCCTCATCATCGCGCATCGCCTCACGACGGTCGAAAATTGCGACGAGATCGTAACGATCGAAGACGGCCAGCCGCATATCGCCTAGTCTCCGTTCGGTCTTTGCCCAGGAAGGACAGGAGCTTGCCGGCCGCCGCCTGGCGGCGTTCAGCGGAGTAGGACTTGTCGATGAATGAAGCCCAATAGGCTCCGAATTCATATCGGTTCGACGCTGGCTTTTCTGCAGATGTCATCCTGCGGCCCATTGCCCGCCTTCGATGATTTCCATCATATGAGCAGTAACTTTCTGAATATCATAGCGCTGTTCGGCAATCGACCGACTGTTCCTGGCCATGCATCTGGCCTCATCTGGGTTGTCGATCAGACGGATCATGGCCTCGGCCAGGGAGGTCGTGGCACCGACCGGCACCAACAGGCCGTTTACCCCGGGGACGATCGGCGCGCGACAGCCTGGCGCATCCGTCGTTATCACCGGACGACCCATTGCCATTGCTTCCAGAACCGAGCGCGATGTGCCCTCGCGATAGGAGGGAAGCACGTAAATACGCGAGTCGGCGATCACCCGACGGACATCTTCGACACCCCTGTGATAGCGGATCGTTCCGTCCGCGACGGCTGCCTCAACCTCCGAGACCGGAAATCCCGCGGGATTTGGATCCGTATCACCGACCAGGTCGAAGCGAGCCTCCGGCCGGACCGCCTTCACCAGCTTCGCGGCACCCAGGTATTCGGCAAGGCCTTTGTCGCGAAGCAGGCGGGCGATCATAAGAAATCGCGGCTCCTCCGGCAGTGGCGCAACCCTGAAACGATCCAGGTCGACCCCTGAACCGTTGACGACACTGGCTGGGGTCCGCCCGAGGAGCCCCAGGCGACGGAAATCATCTCGATCGTCCTCGTTCTGGAACGTCACCGTCGTGGCGCCGCGCAGGCTTGCTGCATAAAGAAGTCGAGCCGCGGCGTTGATGACCCTCCAGCGCAGCGATTTATGGCGGTCCGTGAACGCATAGCCGAGGCCAGTGATAAGCGCGTGCCGACGCGGGACGCGTGCAATCAACGCTACGGGTATGCCATAAACGATTGGCTTGATTGCGCAGGTCAACACGACCTGAGGTCTGAGTTCCCGTATTTTTCTGTAGAGACGGAGCGCCAAAATCGCATCGCCGATCGGGCCGACTGCCGCGCGCGCCATCGGCAGATGATGAAAACGAATGCCGTTTCCGGTCAGCCATCGCACGGTCATCTCATCGAACGGCGCCGCGGCATGAACTTCGTATCCGGCCACACGCAGCGCAAGGAGAAAATGTCCTCGAGTGGTTGCAAGGGACTTTGGCTCGCTCACAATGACGACGATACGGTTCATGCGTTCAACATCTTAGGCTGATTGCAGCAGGCCAGCCGCCTCTTGTAAGGTCTCGGGTCCCGAAACCCAACCCTGCGGCATGTTATCCACAGTATCGGTCGGTCTGAGTTGTTGAGTGGTACAGGCATCGGCGGCGGACTTCTTCTTTTGAGTGGAGACTTCCGCCTTCGCAACGACGCATCGTTGAATTAACCCACCGCCTGCCATACAAGCGCCTCGAGTCATAAGCGACCTGAGGAAATCCACGGATGACCGAACGCATTGCTGTAATCGGCCTAGGCTATGTCGGCCTTCCAGTAGCCGTCGCGTTTGGAAAGATTTTCCCGGCAACGATCGCCTTCGATATCAGCGAGCGCCGAATCAACGAGCTGCGCGACGGCGTCGATCGTACGGGAGAGGTTGACGCCACGGAGCTCAAGGAATCGTCGATCGTATTTACGACCGACCGGAAGATGTTGAAAGGCGCTACTTTCTTCGTGGTTGCCGTGCCCACCCCTATCGACATCAATCGTGCCCCCGATCTTGCTCCTCTGAAGCTGGCATCCGAACTCGTCGGGGAAGTGGTGAGCAAAGGCGCGGTCGTCGTCTTCGAATCGACGGTCTATCCCGGCGTTACCGAAGATTTTTGTGGACCCATCATCGAGCAGATTTCCGGTCTGCGGCATCCTCACGACTTCGCGCTGGGCTATTCACCTGAACGAGCCAACCCCGGCGATCGCGAACACTCGCTGCGACGAATCGTCAAAGTCGTCTCTGGCGAGAATACCGAAGCGCTGGAGCGTGTGGCGGGCGTCTACAGCCGGATCATCGATGCCGGTGTCTACAGCGCCCCGTCGATCAAGGTGGCCGAGGCCGCGAAAGTAATTGAAAATACGCAGCGCGATCTCAACATCGCGCTGATGAATGAACTCGCAATGATCTTCGAGCGGCTTGATATTCGGACGCAGGACGTCCTTGATGCCGCGTCAACGAAATGGAACTTTCTTCCGTTCAAGCCGGGCTTCGTGGGTGGCCACTGCATAAGTGTCGACCCGTACTATCTGACCGCCAAGGCGGAGGCTGAGGGCTACCATCCGCAGATCATCCTCGCCGGCCGCCGCATCAATGACGGCATGGGAGCCTTCGTTGCTCAACAAGTGGTCAAACAGCTGATCCGTTCAGATATGCCCGTGAAGGGAGCTTCGGTCGGCATTCTCGGACTGACCTTCAAGGAGGATGTTCCGGATTTGCGCAACAGCCGTGTTTTCGACATGGTCAGGGAACTGAGGCAGTTCGGCATTGCCCCCAAGGTCCACGATCCTCTTGCCGATGCCGAAACCGC
Organism: Mesorhizobium sp. M4A.F.Ca.ET.050.02.1.1; assembly: GCF_003997725.1. Classification (NCBI taxonomy): domain Bacteria; kingdom Pseudomonadati; phylum Pseudomonadota; class Alphaproteobacteria; order Hyphomicrobiales; family Phyllobacteriaceae; genus Mesorhizobium; species Mesorhizobium sp. M4A.F.Ca.ET.050.02.1.1. Next base: position 1,246 of record NZ_RZSG01000122.1, on the reverse strand, counting down.
TCGACGCGAATATGGTGAAACAATCCTGCCACTCGACGAGATAAACGATTTGCAGGCGCTTGTTCTGGCGGTTCCTCACAAGCATTATCTATCGAGGGAGAAATCCCGTATTTTCCAAATGATCAGGCCAGGTGGAACGCTGTTCGACATCAAGTCGGCCATCAAGCCGAATGAAGTTCCTGGAGTGATAAAATACTGGAGCCTGTGAGCTCGGCCTGCAACCTAGGAGTACACATTGACATCGACCAGGCCGATTCTGATCACCGGCGCGGCTGGCTTCATAGGATTCCACCTCTGCCAGAGGCTTCTCGCTGATGGCCGGCAGGTTGTCGGCCTCGATTCCATGAATGAATATTACGACATCAACCTGAAGCGAGCCCGGCTCGCTCGCTTGAAAGAATTTCCGAATTTTCGTTTCGATCAAATCGACCTCACCGACCGAGATCGCATTTCTGCGCTTCTTCTCTCGGTCACTCCGGAGATCGTGGTCAATCTCGCAGCCCAAGCCGGCGTTCGCTATTCGCTTACCAATCCGCACGCCTATGCGGAAAGCAATCTCACCGGCTTCCTTAACATCCTGGAGGGATGCCGACGTGCCTCAGTCGGCCATCTGGTCTATGCGTCTTCCAGTTCGATCTATGGCGGCAGCACACGGATGCCGTTCTCCGTTCACGATCCAGCGGACCATCCGCTGAGCCTTTATGCCGCAAGCAAGAAGGCCAACGAACTGATGGCGCATACCTACAGCCATCTTTTCGGCCTGCCGACGACAGGATTGCGCTTCTTCACTGTCTATGGTCCCTGGGGACGGCCAGACATGGCCCTGTTCATCTTCACCAAGGCCATTCTCGCTGGCGAACCGATCGACGTCTTCAACTATGGCAACATGCAGCGAGATTTCACCTATATCGACGACATTGTCGAGGGCATTGACCGCGTGATGCAGCAGCCCGCAACAGCAAATCCGCAATGGAAAAGTTCGGCCCCCGACCCCGCGACAAGCAGCGCGCCTTTCAGGATCCATAATATCGGCGGGAATTCGCCCGTTCAGCTGAACCGGTTGATCGAGGTGCTGGAAGACGCACTCGGGCGGAAGGCGAACCGCAACCTCATGGCGCTCCAGCCGGGTGACGTCCCGGCAACTTTCGCAGATGTCAGCTCACTTGAAGAGGCGACCGGCTTCAAGCCGAAGATTCCGGTCGAAATCGGGGTTCCGCGTTTCGTGGAATGGTATCGGGAATTCTAT
>NZ_RZSG01001229.1:0-1095 GCF_003997725.1 Mesorhizobium sp. M4A.F.Ca.ET.050.02.1.1 | reverse complement strand
GAAGTGCTCGCCGCCAAGGTGAAGCCGGCGAGGGCGCCGGGCGTCGACGGTATCAACTTCTACAATTACGGCCTCGTCCCCGCCGCGCGGCTCGACTGGGTCGGCGCGGCGCTGTCCGGCTGAGAAGCGGGGCCCGGAACGATATGCCGGCTGATGCATTTTGGCCCTGTGCCAATCAGCTGGAGACATCATGCGAATTGCCCATGTCGCGCCGCTCTACGAGTCCGTGCCGCCGAAACTCTATGGCGGCACCGAACGGATCGTCTCCTACCTAACGGAAGCGCTGGTCGCTCTCGGCCATGAGGTTACGCTGTTTGCCAGCGGCGACAGCCGGACTTCCGCGAGGCTCGTTGCCGGGCGTGAATGCGCGCTTCGCCTCGATCCGCGCCCGAAAAAATCAGAGATAGCCGCGCATCTGGCGATGCTGGCCGAGGTCCGCGAGCGGGCGCACGAATTCGACCTCATCCACTTCCACCTCAGCCATTTCCTGCATTTTTCCTTCTTCGCGGATATGGCCGGAAGGACGGTGACGACGCCGCATGGCAGGCTCGACTATGTCGACCTGGCGCCCACCTACCGGCGCTTCCCACGCTTTCCGATGGTCTCCATCTCACGCAGCCAGAGAGCAGGGCTGGCCGAGGCCAATTGGCTGGCGACGATCCACCATGGCCTGCCGATCGACATCTATCGGCCCGCTTTCGAGACCACGGAAGAGGAACCGTATCTTGCCTTTCTCGGCCGGCTTTCGCGCGACAAGCGGCCGGACCGCGCCATCGAGATCGCGCGCCGCTCTGGGTTGAAGCTGAAGCTGGCGGCCAAGATCGGTGACGATGATCGTGCCTATTTTCATGACGTTGTTGAGCCGCTGATCGACGGTGACCGCGTCGACTATGTCGGCGAGATCGCCGAGGACGAGAAGGCCGAGTTTCTCGGCAAGGCGGCCGGCCTGCTGTTCCCGATCGATTGGCCCGAGCCGTTCGGCCTTGCTCCGATCGAGGCGATGGCCTGCGGCACGCCATCGATTGCCTGGAATTGTGGCGCCTTGCCTGAGATCATCGATCAGGGCGTGACCGGATTTGTCGTCAATTCGATGGA
>NZ_RZSG01001228.1:0-1099 GCF_003997725.1 Mesorhizobium sp. M4A.F.Ca.ET.050.02.1.1 | reverse complement strand
GTCGACGGCTGCGGCCGCGTCGGCAAGCGTGGCATCGGGGACCGCCGCGATCACGGCTTCGGTTGATGGATCGACCACTTCGATCACGCGGCCCTCCGACGAGGGCTGCCAGCGTCCGCCAATGTAGAGACCGTGCGAGACCGTGGCGTAATCGAACATATCTTGATCCTCGTCGGATATGCCTGCGGCGATATTCATGGGGTGAGCTCCTGGTCGATCACATCATGGTGGCGGACATGTCGCCATCATAAGCAGCCCTGACCAGCCGTCGCATCGCGGCGAGGTCGAACGGACGCGGATTGTTCTTGATCAACCGGTCGATGCCGAGCGCCTGCTCGGCCGTCCAGTCGATCCTGTCTTCGGGAAGGCCAAGATTGGCCAAGTTCGGTGGGATGCCGATGGCGGCAAACAGCCGGCTCACCTCGCGGATGGTGGCGTGCGCCGATGCATCGGCGCCGTCGCCGCTCTGACGGGAAAGGCCGAGAGCGGCGCCAACTTCGGCAATCTCTGCGGCCGCGGCGGGAAGGTTGTAGCTCATCACATATGGCAGCATGGTGGCGACGCCCAGACCATGCGCGGTATGTGTAACTGCGCCGACCGGATACTGCACCGCGTGAGCGGCGGCCGTTCCGGCGGTGCCGAAGGCGCAACCGGCGGCCAGCGCTCCCATCATAACGTCGGCGCGCGCATTCCCGTCCGATCCGTCGCGATATGCCTTTTCGAGACTGCTACCGAGCAGCCTGATAGCCAGAAGCGCGAAATGATCGGTCAGGGCGCTCTTGCCGACAAAGACATGCTGCTGCGGCAAGCGGGGATCATCACCGCGTCTGGCTGCGGTGAAGGCCTCGATTGCGTGCGTCAACGCGTCGGCACCGGCGATCGCCGTCAGGGACGGGGGGCACGTCGCCGTCAGATCCGGATCGCAAAGCGCCACCGCGGCGATGAGGTGAGGACTCGAGATACCCACTTTCAGGGTGCGATCGGGATCGGAAATCACGGCGACGGGGGTCACCTCGGAGCCTGTCCCGGCCGTCGTCGGCACTGCGATCACGGGAAGGGTAGGGCCTGGTACGTTGAACTCGCCATAGTAATCCTGGGG
>NZ_RZSG01001227.1:0-1099 GCF_003997725.1 Mesorhizobium sp. M4A.F.Ca.ET.050.02.1.1 | reverse complement strand
ACCACGCCCTGCGTACCGATGGGCGTTGCAGGGAGCGTTGCCCCTCAGGGCGAAGTATCGACCTTCGGAGCCTGAGCTGGCCGCGCCTTCAATTCCGAACATCGCTGCAACACCTCTTGTCGAGGATAACGCATGACCTTGTTGTCGTGCAGCTTGAGCAGCAGTTCGCGTCTCGTTTCCGTGGTTTCACCGTCCGAACAGGTCATGTCCAGAACGATCGCATCGAGGCCCTTGATCTTCTGAACCCTCTCCAGCGAGCAGCCGACTTCCCACATCTCCACCGCCTTGTCGGTGAATGTCACGATCGTATCGTTGTTGTCGCATGGGGCGCTGCCTTCGGCGGCGAAAGAATCCTTCCACCACTCCTCGGCGGAAGCCGCGGTCGAAATCAACAGAAGCACCGCGGCAACCCAGCAGATCCTTGAACGGTTTTTCAGGTCCATGTTCGCTCCCTCGCCAGGAAGCGACATTAGGCAGTGCTGCAGCGAAAGCAAACAGGGCAGACGCCCTGTCGATGGGCGCGGCGCATCCGGAAGGTCCCTTTGCATCGCGAAAAGGAAAAGGAACCGGCGCCTTTCGACACCGGTCCCCGACTGTATCCCCTGCCCGCGCTTCTGCGGCGCGGCTTCTATCCCTCGGCGTGGATGCGCACTTACATCCGGTAGGCGATCGTGTCGTTCCAGAAGCGGTCCAGCCGCTGCAGCGCGCGGTTCATCTGCTTGAACTCGTCGGTGTTGATGCCGCCGACCTGCTCGATCGAGCCGACATGGCGCTCGTAGTGGCCGGCGACCACCTCAGCCACCTCGTTGCCCTTCGGAGTCAACGAGACGCGGACCGAACGACGGTCGATGCGCGAGCGCTGGTGGTTGATGAAGCCGAGGTCGACCAGCTTCTTCAGGTTGTAGGAGACATTCGAGCCGAGATAGTAGCCACGCGAGCGCAGTTCGCCGGCGGTCAGCTCCGAATTGCCGATGTTGAAGAGCAGCAGCGCCTGGATGGCGTTGATGTCGGAACGGCCGTTGCGGTCGAACTCATCCTTGATTACGTCAAGCAGGCGGCGGTGCAGGCGCTCCACCAGCTGCAGCGATTCCATGTAAAG
>NZ_RZSG01001226.1:0-1102 GCF_003997725.1 Mesorhizobium sp. M4A.F.Ca.ET.050.02.1.1 | reverse complement strand
TCATCGGCTCGGGCGCCGGCGGCGGCACACTCGGCAACGAACTTGCCCAGAAAGGCATCGACGTCGTCATCCTCGAGGCGGGCGCCCGCCACGAATACGATGATTTCATCAACGACGAGTGGGATTCCTTTACCCAGCTTGCCTGGAAGGACAAGCGCACCACATCCGGCGACTGGCGGGTGGCGAAGGATTTTCCAAACCTGCCGGCCTGGATCGTCAAGTCGGTCGGTGGCTCGACCACGCATTGGGCGGGCGCCTCGCTGCGCTTCCAGGAGCATGAGTTCAAGGCACACTCGACCTATGGCAAGGTGGAAGGCGCCAGCTTGCTCGACTGGCCGATCACGCTGGCCGAGATGGAACCCTACTACACCAAGGCCGAAGCCAAGATGGGCGTCACCGGCACCAATGACTGGCCAAGACTGCCGGGCAACAACAACTTCAAGGTGCTGAAGGCCGGCGCCGACAAGCTCGGCTACAAGGAATGCCACACCGGCAACATGGCCATCAACTCGGTCCAGCGCGACGACCGCAACTCCTGCCAGCAGACAGGCTTCTGCTTCCAGGGCTGCAAATGGGGCGCCAAATGGTCGACGCTTTACACCGAGATCCCCAAGGGTGAGGCGACTGGCCATCTCGAGGTGCGGCCGAATTCGATGGCGATCAAGATCAACCACGACGCCAGCGGAAAGGTGACCGGGGTCGTCTATGCCGACAAGGACGGCAAGCTGCAGGAGCAGAAGGCGCGCATCGTCGCCGTCGCCGGCAACTCGATCGAGAGCCCGCGGCTGCTGCTCAACTCGCAATCGGCCAAGTTCCCGCACGGGCTCGCCAATTCCTCGGGGCAGGTGGGCAGGAACTATATGCGCCACACAACCGGCTCGGTCTACGCCATCTTCGACAAGCCGGTGCACATGTATCGCGGCACCACCATGGCCGGCATCATCCGCGACGAGGCGCGCCACGACCCTTCGCGCGGTTTCGTCGGTGGCTATGAGATGGAGACGCTGTCGCTCGGCCTGCCATTCATGGCGGCCTTCCTCAACCCGGGCGGCTGGGGCCGCTCCTTCACCACGGCGCTCGACCACTACGACCACATGGCGCT
>NZ_RZSG01001225.1:0-1102 GCF_003997725.1 Mesorhizobium sp. M4A.F.Ca.ET.050.02.1.1 | reverse complement strand
CCCTTGGCGTAGGCATGGCCTGAGACGAAACCGGCCTGGCCGAGATCGGCCCACACCGCCGGCAAGTCCTCCTTGCGGATGCCTAGCATATCGATGCGCTGGCCGCCGGTGACCTTGACCATCGGGATCTCGAACTTGTCGACGACGTCGGCGATGGCGCGCAGTTCGGAGGCGCTGGTGACGCCGCCCCACATGCGCGGCACCACCGAATAGGTGCCGTCCTTCTGGATGTTGGCGTGGACACGCTCGTTGATGAAGCGCGACTGGTAGTCATCGGCATATTCGTCCGGCCAGTCGCAGACGAGATAGTAGTTGAGCGCCGGCCGGCATTTGGCGCAGCCGCAGGAGGTCTTCCACTCCAGCTCCTGCATCACCGCCGGAATGGTCTTCAGTCCCTTGGCCTTGATCAGCCGGCGCACCTCGTCGTGGCCGAGCGCGGTGCAGGAGCACATCGGCTGCACGGCGGCCGGGTTGTACGTGTCGCCGAGGGTCAGCACCATCAGCTTCTCGACCAGCCCCGTGCAAGAGCCGCAGGAAGCCGACGCCTTGGTATGCGCCCGGACATCGTCGAGCGAGGTCAGGCCCTTGCCGGTGATCGCACCGATGATCTTGCCCTTGCAGACGCCGTTGCAGCCGCAGATTTCCGCATCATCCGGCAAGGCTGCAACGGCCGCCATAGGGTCCAGGGGGGCACCCCCCTGGTATGACTGGCCGAAGATAAGCGTGTCGCGCATCTCCGAAATATCGGTCTGCTTCTTCTTCAGGTCGTTGAACCAGGCGCCATCGGCGGTCTCGCCATAGAGCACGGTGCCAATGATGCGGTCGTCCTTCAGCACCAGGCGCTTGTAGACGCCGGCCGAGGCATCGCGCAGCACGATCTCCTGGCGGTCGTCGCCATCGGCGAAGTCGCCGAGCGAGAACAGCTCGATGCCGGTGACCTTGAGCTTGGTCGGCGTGTCGGAATGCACGAAGGCGGCCGTCTCGTCGCCGGCAAGCTGGCTGGCGGCGACGCGCGCCATCTCGTAGAGCGGCGCCACCAGACCGTAAACCATGCCGTTGACCTCGGCGCATTCGCCGAGCGCGAAGATGTCGGGGTCGTTGC
>NZ_RZSG01001224.1:0-1108 GCF_003997725.1 Mesorhizobium sp. M4A.F.Ca.ET.050.02.1.1 | reverse complement strand
GTCGCTGGCGATGGCCAGCGGCACCGCCTCGGTGATCTCGCAGCCGCCACCGAAGGCGATGCCGTTGACGGCGGCGATGACCGGCTTGCGGAACGCTTCGAGCCGCGCCGTCAGCCGCTGGCCGCGCATGACGAAGTCGCGCAGCGCGACATCAGCGCCTGCGGCGACACTGACTGAGAATTCGTGGATGTCGGCGCCGGCAGAGAAGGCGCGCTCGCCCGCCCCCGTGAGGATGACGGCGCGAACCGCATCGTCGGTCTCGATCCTGTCGAGCATATCGAGCAGGCGATCGATCAGGGCGTAATTCAAGGCGTTGAGTTTCTCCGGGCGATTGAGCGTCAGCACAGCGACGCGATCGCGGCTTTCGCAAAGCACCAACTCGGTCATGTTCTTTCTCTCCGGTATGGAACGGAGCGAAAGGGATCAGTTTTCGGATTGTCTGTATATTCACTAGTCAGTATACTTGATGGCATGAGCGAACCCACCAGCCCAACTCGCAAACGCCTCGTCGATGCGGCGACGAAACTCTTCTATGCCGAGGGGGTCGGCCGCGTCAGCGTCGACGCAGTGGCCGAGAAGGCGGGGCTGACGAAGCGCACGCTCTACTACCACTTCAGAAGCAAGGACGATTTGATCGCCGCCTATCTCGATGGCCGCGACCAGCCCAACATCAAGCAGATGGCCGGCTGGTTCGAAGCCGCCGAGGGCGGCGTCGACAGGAAGGTCGCGGCGATCTTCACCAATCTGGCGCGGGTGGCAAAGCACCCGAAGTGGAGAGGCTGCGGCTACCTGCGCACGGCCGCCGAGCTCGCGGCGATGCCCGGACACCCTGCAGTCAAATCCGGGTCGCGCCACAAGACCAATTTCGAAAAGTGGCTGGCCGGAGAGCTTTCAAGCCATAAGGTCAGAGAGCCCAACATGCTGGCGCGCGAGATCGTTCTGTTGATGGACGGCGCCTTCTCCAGCATGCTGATCCACCACAATCCCGACTACATCGCCGCTGCCGGCCACGCGGCGGCGACGCTGGTCAAGGTGCGGATGGAGACGGCGGCTCCGCCAGCAGCCAGTCGATCGCCGCGGCGGCGTGGGCGGGTGATCGGTCGGGCGC
>NZ_RZSG01001223.1:0-1109 GCF_003997725.1 Mesorhizobium sp. M4A.F.Ca.ET.050.02.1.1 | reverse complement strand
TCGCCGAACTCGCCGATCGATCAGCTGTTCAGCGCGATTGCCGATGAGACCACCCTGACCCGGGAAAGCCAGTTCCTCGATGTCCAGGCAGGCACGGCCGAGCGGCCAGACGCCGCGGGCATCGCCAAGGGCCTGGCCCGCATCGGCATCCAGATGGCCGCCGGCAAGTCGCAGAGCCGCGCCGGCTCGGCGGGCTCGCAGGGCCCGGGCGCCAACGTCGAGGCGCAGTTCAGGTCATTCCAGGCCCTGGTGAGCGGTCCTGCCGGACGCCGCCCGATCGACGCGCTGACGCAGAACTTTCGCGACATCTACCAGAGTCTGAAGCTGGCGGCGGACGTTCCCTCGGAGACGGAGCGCGTCAACACGAACCTGCAGCTTCAGGTCTCGACCCTGCGCGCCAACGTCTCGCGCCTGCCCAAGCCGCTTGCCCGGATGGTCAACGCGGCCGCTGACGAGTTCGAGGGCAATGTCGCCGAGACCTCGGTGGCGAATTTGAACCAGTTGCTCGACCAGACGGTGACGCGGCCCTGCGAGGAGATGGTCAATGGCCGCTATCCTTTCGCCAGCGGCAGCACGGAGGACATAGCTATGGCGGACTTCGCCAAGCTGTTCGCCCCCGGGGGATTGATGGACCGCTTTTTCGCGCAAAATCTCGCATCGCTGATCGACATGACCGGCCAGGACTGGAGCTGGAAACAGGACCAGCGCTTCGGTCGCGACCTCTCGAAAGCCACGTTGAAGACCTTCCAGTCGGCAGCGGAAATCCGCGCCGCCTTCTTTCCCTCGGGCGGCTCGGTGCCTTTGGTCAGCATCACCTTCACGCCCTTTTCGTTGCATGGCGATGCCGACAGCGCGATGCTGGACGTCGATGGCCAGACCGTTCAAAGCAGCCAGACGGGCAACGCGCCGGGCACGCTGAACTGGCCGAGCGGCGCGGCTTCCGGCTCCGCCAGCCTGAGCCTTGCGCCGGAAATGCCCGGCCGGGAATCCGCCATCAAGTTCGACGGCCCGTGGGCGCTGAAACGGCTCATGGACAAGGCCTCCGTCAGCGGAAGCGAAGGTAATCTGGAAGCCCGCTTCGTGATCGGCGGACGCGACGTGGCCTATAC
>NZ_RZSG01001222.1:0-1113 GCF_003997725.1 Mesorhizobium sp. M4A.F.Ca.ET.050.02.1.1 | reverse complement strand
CGCCGGCACCCTACGAGATGCGCGACCGCTTCAACTACGCCTCCGGCGAAAAGGTTATGGAGCTGATCGCGAAGAACATCCGGCCACGCGACATCATCACGCTGAAGTCGCTGGAGAACGCCGCGACCGTCGTGTCCGCCACCGGCGGCTCGACCAATGCCGCGCTGCACCTGCCGGCGATCGCGCATGAGGCCGGGATCAAGTTCGACCTCTTCGACGTCGCCGCGATCTTCGAGAAGACACCTTACATCGCCGATCTCAAGCCCGGCGGCAAATATGTCGCCAAGGACATGTTCGAGGCCGGCGGCATTCCGCTGTTGATGAAGACACTGCTCGACCATGGTTACCTGCATGGCGATTGCATGACCGTGACCGGCCGTACTTTGGCCGAAAACATGCAGCATGTTGCCTGGAATGACAGCCAGGATGTGGTCCGTCCCGCCAACCGGCCAATCACCAAGACAGGCGGTGTCGTGGGCCTGAAGGGCAACCTTGCCCCCGAAGGCGCGATCGTGAAGGTCGCGGGCATGTCGGAACTGAAATTCTCGGGTCCGGCGCGTTGCTTCGATTCGGAAGAGGAGTGCTTCGAAGCGGTCACGCAGCGCAACTACAAGGAAGGCGAGGTTCTCGTCATCCGCTACGAGGGTCCGCGCGGCGGTCCGGGCATGCGGGAAATGCTGTCGACGACGGCGGCTCTCTACGGTCAGGGCATGGGCGGCAAGGTGGCGCTGATCACCGACGGACGGTTCTCGGGCGCGACGCGCGGCTTCTGCATCGGCCATGTCGGGCCGGAGGCGGCTATCGGCGGTCCGATCGGGCTCATCAGGGACGGTGACGTGATCTCGATCGATGCGGTCAACGGCACGATCGAGGTGGCGCTGTCCGACGCCGAGCTGGCGGCGAGGAAGAAGACGTGGAAGGCGCGCAAGACCGACTATCAGTCGGGCGCGATCTGGAAATATGCGCAGACGGTCGGATCGGCCCGCGACGGCGCGGTGACCCACCCGGGCGGTGCGAAAGAAACACATTGCTATGCGGATATCTGAGGTGTTGAGGTCGTCTGTCTTTTCGGCACTGGTCGCTGTGGCGACCTTGGGCGCCGTGGGCCAAGCC
>NZ_RZSG01001221.1:0-1115 GCF_003997725.1 Mesorhizobium sp. M4A.F.Ca.ET.050.02.1.1 | reverse complement strand
CGACAAGGTCGTCACCGGCAACCACAACGCCATGGTGCTCGGCGAGAACATCGACCTGCGCATCTTCCCGAAAGTCTGGGCGCACGGCTTTGCCGTCGAGAAGCGCGACGGCGGCGACATCCGCCGCAGCCTGCAGTTCTTCGATGCTTCGGGCGAGGCGGTGCACAAGGTGCATCTGAGGCCCGCCTCGAACCTCTACGCCTACCATAAGCTGGTGGCGGAACTGGAATCGTCGAACCAGGAGCCGATCGTTTCCGTGTCGGCAAGCGGGAGCGACGACGAGGCCGAGGTCGAGGGGCAGGCGGCCAGCATCGACGATCTGCGCGACCGGTGGAGCAGGCTCACCGACGTGCATCAGTTCTTCGGCATGCTCAAGACGCTGAAGCTCAGCCGCCGCCAGGCTGTGCGCATGGTCGGCCAGGATTATGCCTGGCTGCTCGACAAGGATGCCGTAGCTGCCATGTTCCACCACGCCGCCGAAGGCGCGATGCCGATCATGTGCTTCGTGGGCAACCGCGGCTGCATCCAGATCCATTCCGGTCCGATCAAGTCGGTCAAGCCGATGGGACCGTGGATCAACGTGCTCGACGAGACGTTCCACCTGCATCTCAGGAACGACCGCATCCACGAGGTCTGGGCCGTGCGCAAGCCGACCAAGGACGGTCACGTCACCTCGCTCGAAGCCTACGGCGCCGACGGCAAGATGATCGTCCAGTTCTTTGGCAAGCGTCACGAAGGCGAGGGCGAGCGCGACGACTGGCGCTTCCTGGCCGAAAACCTGCCGCGCATTCCAAGCCCGACCGCGGCCTGAGGACGATGACCATGGTTTCCTTCCCCAGGCTGTCGCCGCTGACGCTCGCCCTGGCGATCGTGCTTTCGCTGCTCCTCGGCGTCCCGCAGGCTCGCGCCGAGAAAGCGGCGGCCTTTGCCGATACGTCGAAGATCATTGCCATCGGTGGCTCGATCACCGAGATCGTCTATGCGCTTGGCGAACAGGGCCATCTCGTCGCGCGCGACTCGACCAGCCGCTATCCGGAAGCCGCACTCAAGCTGCCCGACGTCGGCTATATGCGCCAGCTGTCGCCGGAAGGCGTGCTGTCGGTCAATCCATCGGG
>NZ_RZSG01001220.1:0-1125 GCF_003997725.1 Mesorhizobium sp. M4A.F.Ca.ET.050.02.1.1 | reverse complement strand
GTCGTGCGTTGCAGCCCTTTGCCGATCTCGTCGAGCCATCGAGCGTCGACCTCGCCGACGCCATCCCGCAATTGCTTGACCAGAAGCCGGCGATGATCGTCATGGCCGATGTCGGCACCATTCCCGAGCAGGTCCGGCCTAAGCTGGTCGACTGGGTCGACAAGGGCGGCACGCTGGTGCGTTTCGCCGGCTCGCGGCTGGCCGCCGCCGGCAATGACGACGACCTTTTGCCGGTCAGGCTGCGCAGCGGCGAACGCGCGCTAGGTGGCGCGCTGTCCTGGACGACGCCGCAGCCCGTGACCGAATTCCCGAAGAATGGCGCCTTCGCCGATCTTGCACCACCGACCGAGGTGACCGTCACCCGGCAGGTGCTGGCCGAACCGACGCCCGACATTGTCGAGCGCACCTGGGCGACGCTGGCTGACGGCACGCCGCTGGTGACCGGGCTAAAGAAGGGCAAGGGCACGCTGGTGCTGTTCCACGTCACGCCCGAGGCGACATGGTCGAACCTGCCGATCTCGGGCAGTTTCGTCGAGATGCTGAGGCGCATCGTGCAACTGTCGCGCAACCAGGGTGCCGCGGTCGCCAATGCCGAAGCCGCCGCCACCTCGCTGGCCCCCTATCGCATGATCGCCGCAGACGGCATGCTCGTGCCGCCGACCCCGGACGCTCGCCCGCTGGTGCCAGGTCCCGGTCCACTGCCGGTGACGATCGAAAACCCGCCGGGCCTTTACGGCTCCGAGACCGGTGTGTTCGCCCACAATCTGCTCGATGCAGCCAGCACCTTTGCGCCGCTGGCGAGGCCCAACGTCTCGCTGCCGGTGACCACCATCCAGTACGCTTTTGACGAGTCGCGCAACCTGAAGGGCGCCCTCGTCGCCGCGGCGCTGGTGCTCATGGTGCTCGATACGCTGGCGGTGTTCTGGATGGGCGGCCTGCTATCGCGCCGGCCGCGCCGCGCCGCCGCGACAACGGCGGCTGCCTTGCTTATCGGGCTTGGCGCGCTGCTCGGCCATGCCGATCGCGCACGCGCCGACGACGCCAAGCCCGGCGACACCCAGGCGATCGAGGACATCTCGAAAACCTGCATCGCCTATGTGCTCACCGGCGAGCCCGGCGTCGATT
>NZ_RZSG01000121.1:0-11557 GCF_003997725.1 Mesorhizobium sp. M4A.F.Ca.ET.050.02.1.1 | reverse complement strand
ATCTACGCCATTGTCGGTCTGGCTATCGCCTATTTCACTTACCGCAAGGGCCTGCCCATCCTGATCTCGAGCGCATTCACCCCCTTGCTCGGCAGCGCGGTCAACGGACCGATCGGCAAGACGATCGATATTCTCGCCCTCATCGCCACGCTGTTCGGCACTGCGACATCGCTCGGCCTTGGCGCACAGCAGATCAACAGCGGTCTGAATTTTCTCTGGGGAACCGGCGAGGGAACAGGCATTGCCCTTGCGATCATCGCTGTGCTGTCGGTGCTGTTCATCCTTTCGGCAGTGTCGGGAGTCGGCAAGGGCGTCCAGTTCCTGAGCAACATGAACATGGTTGTCGCCGCCGCCTTGCTGCTCTTCCTGGCCGTTGTCGGACCGACCGTCTTCATCCTCAACACCTTCACCGAAGCGCTCGGCGAATACCTGACCAATCTCGTCACGATGTCGTTCCGCACCGCTGCCTTCAGCGACGGCAAATGGCTGAGCAGCTGGACCATCTTCTACTGGGCGTGGTGGGTTTCCTGGGCACCTTTTGTCGGCGTTTTCATTGCCCGCATCTCCAGGGGGCGGACGATCCGCGAGTTCGTCATCGGCGTTCTGCTCATCCCGAGCGGCGTAACCTTTCTCTGGTTCACCATCATGGGCGGCACCGCGCTGCACTCTGAACTGATGGGGGTCGGCGGACTTGTCGAGGCGGTCAACACCAAGGGTGCCGCCATCTCGCTGTTTGCCCTACTCGAACAATATCCGGGAACGGCGCTCACCTCGTTCGTCGCGATCTTCCTTGTGGCGATCTTCTTCATCTCGGGAGCTGATGCCGCCTCGATCGTGATGGGTATGCTGTCGTCACGCGGCACGCTTGAGCCCGCGCGCATCGTCGTGGTCCTCTGGGGCGTCCTAGCGGGCGCGTCGGCCTGTGTGCTGCTGGTGATGGGAGGCCTGGAGGGCCTGCAGACCGCGTCGATCATCGCGGCAGCACCCTTCCTTGTCGTCATGGTCGGGCTGTGCATCTCGCTGTGGATGGCGCTGCTGGACGACCTCGAAGGGCGGGGTGAACCCGCCTCTCTCCTGCCCGAAGCCCAGCCTGTCACGGCAGCGGCAGAATAGCTACAGCACCGCCATTCAGGCGGCCAACAAACCGCATCTGAAAATGAACTTCAGGTGCGGTTTGCCGATCCGCGCCGCCGCGACCGGCGCTCCTCATCGTCGCCACCGGCAGCGCGACAAGATCAAGCCAAAAGCAAATCCAACTGGGTGCCCGAAGGGAGGGCGAAGATGATAACCGACCCGCAAATCTGGCTCAGCCTGCTGACGCTTACAGCGCTCGAAATCGTCCTGAGTGTCGACAACCTTGTCGTGATCTCGGTTCTGGTCAGCAAACTTGCTCCCGAGCTGCAGCCAAAGGCGCGGTTTCTCGGAATGGCGCTGGCCCTCGTTCCGCGACTGATCCTGCTGCTGTTCATCGGGTGGATCATTGGCTTGACCGAACCTTTGTTCGAGGCCTTCGGGCACGGCTTTTCCGGGAAGGATCTCATCCTGGCAGGCGGCGGTCTGTTCCTCATCGGCCACCCAGGAGATACATGCAAGTCTCGAGGGAGAAGAGGGCCACATTGGTGCCACCGTGCGCGCAGGTTTCGTAGCCGTCGTGTCGCAGATTGCCCTGATCAACCTCGTGTTTTCCATTGACTCGATCGTGACCGCCGTCGGCATGGCCAACCAGATCTGGGTCATGGCCGTCGCTGTCGTCGCGTCGATGGCCGTCCTGATCGCGGCCGCCGGACCGGTTGGAAAGTTTGTCGATGCTCACCCTACTGTGAAGATGCTGGCACTCGGCTTCCTCATCATGATCGGCATGACGTTGGTCGCGGATGCCTTTGGCGTCCATGTCCCCAAGGGTTATATCTATTCAGCGATGATCTTCTCGATGGCGGTCGAAGGCGTGAACATGCTGCACCGCCGAAAAGCCAGGCCCGTTCATTTGCACAATCAGTATGGGCCGGAGGTTGCGGTTGCGGCCAACGGCGGACACACACGATCCGTAGCGGTTTCTCAAACCCGCAAACAGGCAAATGAAGCCTGACCGTTATACACCCTCCGGGCCCACCAAAGCACTGTCTACCGACTGATTTCCTTTATTTTTATTGGAGACCTCGAAATCTGGGACTCGAAACCCACCGGCGCTCGAACCGCTCCAAGCGACTCTCAGCCGCTTTGGCTGGAAGGCTGCCCGACGGAATGCGTGCCCTGTGGCTTGCGCCTCAAGGCGTCGTGAATCCGCGCGATGCCCTTTCCATGACCAGAGTTGGACTCATTCACTCATATCGCGCAGCGCGTCCTGTCTAACGATTTCGATGCAGCGCAGGCTGAGCAGGCGAATGACGCCTCGCTCCTTCAGCTTGGTGAAGACCCGCGAGACGGTCTCGATGGTGAGGCCGAGATAGTCGCCGATGTCCACGCGCGACATGGGCAGTTCGACCTGCCGCAGACCACCTTGGCGCTCTGCCAAATCGACCAGGAACGCCGCGATACGTTCTATGGCGTTCTGGCGGCCGAGGACGAGCAAGTGCTCTTGCGCCCTTGTCAGCCCCTTGAGCGCGAGCGGCAGCAGCTGCTGCGACATGTCAGCCCCGGCCGCGGTGCGAAACACGCGGACACCGGTGGCGTTGATCGCTTCGGCGAAGAAATGATGTGTCGTGTCGGCTTCGAAGCCGAATGTCTCTCCAGGCAAGTGGAAGGCGCTTATCTGCCGGCGACCATCGGCAAGCAAGCGGTAGACACGGACGGCGCCGAACTCGACCTGGTAGAAGGCGCCAGCCTTCTCGCCCTGGGCATAGATTTCCGACCCGGCGGGGAAGAAGCTGATTGGCTGGACCGGCACCGAGCCAAATGCCACCTTCAGGTTCGGATTGGCTGGCTGTAAGGGAATTGAAATCCTTGCGGTGGTGTAGGCGTTCATCGCTGCGTCCCCGGTTGACCGTTGTCACAGCAATCGCTCGAATTCACGGAGCGCGAAATTCGGTTATGTCCCTACGGGAAACTACGTAGAACCCGTCATAGGCGGACAAGGGTCCTCTGGGATTGCAGAAGCAATCAAGGTCGACAGCCATCGGGCAGCGCCGTGCATGCCTCGAAACAGGCCGCGCCGGGGCGGCCATTCTTTGGCGGCAGAAACCTACTCAATTGCTTCCCGGCCCGACACCTCGCCAATGAAGATGCGGAAGAAGACATGCGGACCGCCATCGGAAACGGCAGGCAGGACCGGTTTGAGGGCGCCTGGCTCCCACCAGTCGGGGTGCTTGCTCAGCACTGACCACGCATGATCGCGCTGAAGCTTATGACCGATCCGGTCAGGCAGCTCTTCATAGCGGCCGTCGACAACAACGCTTCTCCAGCCTCGGCCTTGGCCGCGCTCATCGACCTGGACCGACACCAGAGGGTTGGCCCGCATCCAGTCGATCTTCTTGCCGGGCATTGAAAACGCATAGAGATGGTTGTCAGCATGCGCGTAGTACAACGGCACGACGTAGGGTTGCCCATCCTTCGCGCACGCCAGGTGGCCTAGGCGATTTGCGGTCAGCAATTTCGTGCATTCCAGGGCAGAAAGTGTGCGGATCAGCATCGGTGCGATCTCCTACTGCTCGCGGCCATCCGGGTGCTCCGGTTCGGGCTCGCAAGCCCAAGTTCGCGCATTCGGCGATTTCGGAAAATGATTCAGATCAAGGCGAGGCCTGCCATCTCGCGCATCCTAGGGCGATGTGGAAGCCTATCCTAAGCGCCCCGTTCGAATGCGATCTCGAACTCGCCGTCCTCGACGAGGATGGCGAGCATGCGCTTGTATTTCCCTGCATGAGGACGCGGAACGGATGGAAGAACGCGACGACGGGCGCCTATATCGACATCCACCCGACCCATTGGCGCGACTGGGACGCGCAGAGGGCGCCGACAGATGACCGCAATTCCGTTCCTCAATTACCCTAGTGCTTGGGATCCAGGATCAGCGCCATGCGAACCAGGTGCGACAGGCTGCCGGCGGCCATCTTGCTCATGACATTGGCGCGATGGATTTCGACCGTGCGCGGGCTGATTCCCAGATCATAGGCGATCGTCTTGTTCGGCAGACCCGACACAAGCCCATCCAGCACCTGCCGCTCCCGCTCCGAAAGCGTTGACAGCCGCCCGCGGATTTCCGCGGATTGCGGGTGGGTTGCATCAACTCGATTGCGATTGCCCAGCGCTGAACGGATCGCGTCGATCAAAATGTCGTCGTCGAACGGCTTTTCGATGAAATCCGCAGCCCCTTCCTTCATCGCCTGAACGGCGAGCGCGACATCGGCATGACCCGTCATGACAATGACCGGAAGCCTGTGCCCGCGAGCCCTCAGCTGCCGCAGGAACTCGATGCCGTCGATACCTGGCATGCGCACATCGGTCACGATGCAGCCGTCGACATTGTCGGTGGCTGAAGCCAGGAAGGCTGTCGCGGATTCATGCAGGCGCACGGCAAAATCGGCTGTCGCGAGAAGAAAACCGAGCGACTTGCGAACTTCGACGTCATCGTCGACCACATGCACGAGATCATTCCCGGCCATTGGCAACCTCTTCCTTGTTCACGATGCGCAAGGTGAACCGGAAAGCGGTTCCTCCAGACGGCATTGCCTCGGCCCAGATATGACCGCCGTGCGATTCGACGATTGTGCGGCAAATGGAGAGGCCGACGCCCATGCCCTGCTTCTTAGTGGTGACGAAAGGCTGGAAAAGCTGGGCGGACACCTCGGGCGAGAGGCCCGTGCCCGTATCGATCACGCTTACTTCGGCCATACCGTCGTCCCTGGCAATCGTCATGACATGCAACTCGCGACGTGTCGCGCCCTGCATGGCCTCCACCGCATTGCGCATCAGGTTGAGCAGAACCTGCTGAATCTGGATGCGGTCGGTCAGGACCAGTTCGGCCGCGGGATCGAGCTTGTAGCTTACTCGCATATCGGCTTCTCTTGCGCCAACGAGAGCCAGGGACGAGGCTTCCTCGATCAGTGCCGGCAGGCGCTCGACCTGGCGCTCGCTTTCACCTCTTGAGACGAAGTCGCGAAGGTGCCGGATGACATCTCCCGCCCGCAAGGCCTGCTCCGCTGCCTTTTCAACGGCCTCCCTCAACATCGGCGCATTCTCTTCCGTGCTTCTTTCGAGCAGCCGGCGGCTGCCCTTTAGGTAATTCGTGATCGCGGTCAGTGGTTGGTTGATCTCATGCGCAAGCGTCGAGGCCATTTCGCCGAGCGCGGTGAACCGCGCCATGTGAAGCAGCTCCTGTTGCTGCTCCTGTATTCTTGCTTCTGCCCGGTGACGCTCGGTCAGATCGCGGCAGAAGCCGGTGAAGAAGCGTCCGGTTCCTGGATGCATCTCGCCGACGGAAAGCTCCATGGGAAAGGTCGAACCATCCTTGCGCATTCCCGTGACAGTGCGGCCAAGCCCGATGATCCGGCGCTCTCCGGTCGCCAGATAGCGGCGCAGGTAGGCGTCATGCTCGTCGCGATAGGGTGCCGGCATCAGCAGGCTGACATTCTGGCCTATGACTTGGCTCGCTGCGTAGCCGAACAACGTCTCGGCGGCCGTGCTGAAGGATTGAATGCGACCTTGTTCATCGATGACGACCATTGCATCCGGCACCGTTGCCAGGATCGAACGCAGATGGTCCTCACGCAGCCGAAGTGCGGCATTCGCAAAGGAGAGCTCGCTGACATCCGTGCCTTCGACGAAGATCGCAGTGGTGCGGCCATCGCCGTCCTGGATCGGCTGATAAACGAAATCCAGGATGCGCTCTTCTGCCGGCTCGCCTTGCTTGTTGCGAAGAGCGACCTTCACGCCCTGGCCCCGGTATGGCTCACCGGTCTTGTACACATCGTCAAGCTGTTCGAAGAAGCCTTGGCCTTCGAGCTCGGGAAGCGCCTCACGCACCGGCTTCCCAATCACCCGCCTGTCGCCGATTAACCGCTGATAGGCGGCATTGGTCAGTTCGAAGACATGGTCCGGCTCTCGCATCAGGGCCATGAAGCCCGGAGCCTGCTCGAACATCTGCGACAAGACGGATCGCAGCATCATCCCGCCGGCCGACGAAATAAGCGCTTCGTTTTGGCTCACCTGAGGTCCTTGGGTTCGGCCACGCTTGCAAGAGGGCTAATTATCACTCCTGGCCGCGCACGCAAAACCAATCCAGGCAAAAGCGCTCGGATGAGTTGGGGGTCGAACTGGCCGAGCGTTTCGGAGCGCACTTTGTTGGCCTGGCGGCTGCCGATTGTTCCGCCCCTCGTCGAGACGGCCTTTGGCGGCGTCACGCACTCCGCATGCATCGCTTCATGTCGTATTGACCGCCGGCCGAAACGATCCTTGCAAGTGGAGTTGCCTGTTGACCAAGATCAAGGCGGCGACCCCCGGCATGGCAAAGATGGTTGGGAAACAGGAGTGATCCCAATGACTTTTCTCGACTATCTGATTTCAGTAGACGCCAGGACCGCCCTGATGGGGCGCATGATGCAGAAGCTCGGTGTCGACAGGCAGTTGAAGGTCATCGCGGACCATGCCGCCGTTACCAATCGGGCGGTGGACCGCTGCCGCTCCTGCGGCCACCAGGATGAATGCTCGACCTGGCTTGACCAACACCTGCAAGCCGACGATCCGCCAGATTACTGCCGCAACCGCGACCTCATCGCACGGCTGCAGCACGCGGCCGGCCGGCAGTAGTTGCTTTCAGAGGCGGCCGACGCTCAGGTAGCGTCCCATAGCTCGCGCGTAGCGGGGAGAGGTCTGCGAATGCCGTTGGAGGTCCGGGTTTGACGAGAGCCGCCGCGTCAAACCGAGCTTTGCAGTTGATGGATGTGCGCCCACGGGACCGGCAGTTTTGAGTACGCTATTTTTCCTGGAAGCATTTCTGCTTTTCGTCGCGCCGGGGCCAACCAACGCCCTTCTGATGGCAGGGGCTGTCAAACGCGAAAAGGCGGTCAGGCTTTTGATCGCGCAGGCCTGCGGGTACGGGATCGCCGCCGCCTGCTGGTTTTCGCTGCGTCCCTGGATGCCGCCCGGTGCCATCGAGGCACTGAAGCTGGTCGCCGCCGCATGGCTCGTAGTCCTTGGCCTGCGCCTGATAACAAGTGCCCGGATCAACGCCTCCAAGGATGGCGGCGCCATTTCCGTCCTGGCAACCAGTGCCCTCAATCCGAAGGCGTCTATCTATTGCCTGGCAATCGTGCCGACAGACGCCGCAGCGCGGGCGCTGGCGATATTCTGGATTGTTCTCCCGATCATCACGGCTGCCACGGGATCGGTGTGGCTTCTACTCGGTAGCCGGCTTGGCGAAGACGGAAGAACAACAGACAGGGTAGCGGGCACGGCACTCATTGCATTCGCCATGCTGCTGCTTCGACCATTGATACCCCTGATCGCGACCTAAGGTTGGTCGCCACCGCTTGCTGCCGACTTCTGTCAGACCTACTAGGACACAAGCACAACTGACAATGGTCCCGCGCAGAACAGGCTGTCCTTGACCGCCTTGACGCCTGCAACGTTCTCCGCGGCAACCACAGCCGCCTTCCGCTGACGCTCGTCAAAGATTGCGCCGCTCAGTTCGACAGTTCCTCGGTCGACACTCACCCCGATCAAGCCGCCGTTGCTCCAGGCTTGGCGTTTGAGCTCTGCCAGAACGTTCTTGCGGATGGAGTCGTCATCAGCCGTCGTCGCGCCCGATTTCGGCAGGACGCACAACAGTGCGCGCAGCAGGTCCGTGCGCGTGACGATGCCGACGAGCTTGCCTGCCTGGACGATCGGCACATTCTTGATCTTGTTCTCGGTCATCAACCCGACAATCTCGGCGAGCGAGGCACCGGGCGGCGCCGACACGACCTGACCTGTCATCACCTCGTCAACTCGACGTCCGCTTGCCAGGACGTATTCGTTGGCCAACTTGCCGGGGCCGACGACAAACTCCAGCCAGCGAGGACGAACACGCTGGGTGCCGAGCTCTTGACGGCGCAGGAAATCACCCTCGCTGATAATGCCGGCAACTGTCCCGTCATCGCGGACGACCGGCAGGCAGCCGATCTTCCTGGCGAGCCTCAGTTCGGCCGCATCGGCGATCGACGCGCCCGGACCTACGGTAACGACCGGCGTCGTCATTATGGCCTCGGCCTGCATTGCTGCCTCCTGATTTCCATCCAGCCCTTTATCGGATGCCGCCCATTGTCGGACGATTGAGCGATCGGGTCATTGACCTGCGTCATTTCAGAGGAGCGGCGCAGTCACTTTGGCGGCTCATCCCGATCGATCAGAATGCGCGCCGCGGCCCCATCAAGATCCTCGTACTGACCGCTCCTCAGGGCCCACAGGAAGCCAGTCAGTCCAAGCGCACCGAGGAACAGCGCCACCGGGATGAGGTAGACGAGCGTCGTCATGAGGGTCGAACCAGCAGGCCGGGGGGTGCGCGCCGATCTTGCGGAGCGCTTTCAGCCGATGAACTTTTCGCTGAGCCTTGCAGTCGCAGGGCGTTTCCGATCACAAGCAGCGACGAGGCGGACATCGCGACCGCTGCGATGAGCGGCGTCACATGCCCAGATATGGCGATCGGCACCGCAAACGCGTTGTAGACGATCGCAATTGCGATGTTCTGCCCGATCAGTCGGCCCGCCTTGCGGGAAATGTCCAATGCCAAAGGCACAGCCAGGAGGCTTTCGCGCAGGAAGACGAAGTCGGCGGCATTGCGACCGACATCGGCCGCGGTCGCCGGGGCCATCGAGACATGCGCCGCACCAAGCGCGGGCGTGTCGTTCAGCCCATCGCCCACCATCAGAACCTTGTGGCCCTGCCTCGACAGAGCCCCGATCCGCTCGACCTTGCCGGACGGAAGCAGCGCCGGAACGTAGCTGTCGATATCCAGCGCCTTGGCGACTTCGGCACAGGCATTGGCGGTGTCGCCGGACAGCATCTCGACGGATACGCCGGCATCCTGCAACTTTGCGAGCGCTGCCTTGGCATCGGAGCGCGCCGCATCCTCGAACGCGAAGGCGGCGACGATCGTCCCGTTCTTCGAAAGCACCGTCCCGCCATAGCCGCCATATTTACCTTCGCCGCCGGTCCGTGCCTTCCATCCAGCCCATCCGCGCCGGCCGAGACGCCAGGTGTTGCCCTCTGTGCTGGCCTCGATACCAAAGCCTGGGTGCTCACCGACGGATCCGAGACTGGGTTGACCGGAAGAGCCCGCGAAACCGGCTATGGCCTTCGAGAACGGATGGCGCGAATGCGCGGCGATGTCTGCCGCGATCGCCAGCATGGTAGGGTCGATGGACGGCGCGTTGACCAGCCTCGGCTGGCCGAGCGTAAGCGTCCCGGTCTTGTCGAACAGTGCGGTATCGATCGCCGCCAGCCGTTCCATGGCCGAACCATCCTTGACCATGACACCGGCTTCGAACAGGCGTCGCGCCGCGACCACCTGCACGATCGGCACGGCGAGGCCGAGCGCGCATGGGCAAGTGATGATAAGAACGGCAATTGCGATCGTCATTGCCAGGTGCCAGTCGCCGGACGCGACCATCCAGCCCAGGAACGTCAGCAAGGCCGCGAGGTGGACCACAGGTGCGTAGAGGGCAGAGACCCGGTCGGCGATCCTGCGATACTGGGAGCGGTCACCTTCTGCGGCTTCCATGAGCCGGACCATTTCGGCCAGGAAGGAATCCTTCGCGGCGGCCGTCGCCTGCATTTTCAGCGGACCGGTGAGATTGAGCATGCCGGCCTGAACCTGCGCCCCCAGGCCCACGGTGCGGGGCGTGCTTTCCCCGGATACCAGCGAGCAATCGAGATCCGAGATTCCGCTGAGGATGTTGCCATCGACCGGAATTCGCTCTCCGGCGGCGATGAGCAAGTCCATGCCGGGTTCGATCTCACCGACCGGCAGGTAGTCGCGGATGCCATCGCCACGCAGCACTACGGCGCCGCGCGCTGCGAGCCGTGCCAGTCCGTTCACCGCGGTCCGTGCCCGCTCCCGCATCACATGATCCAGTGTGCGGCCGATCAACAGGAAGAACAGCAGCGACACTGACGCGTCGAAATAGGCGTGGTCGCCGTGGTTGATCGTCTCGTAGAGGCTCATAGCGTAGGCCAGCGAGACGCCGACAGCGATCGGCACATCCATGTTCATGCGTCCATGACGCAGCGCATTCCAGGCCGAGCGGAAATAGATGCCGCCGGCGAAGGCGAGCGCGGGGATGGCGATCAGTGCAGACACCCAATGAAACAGATCGCGCGTCGGCCCCTCGGCGCCGGACCAGACGGACACCGAAAGCAGCATGATGTTGCCCGCCGCAAAGCCGGCGACCGCGACGGCGCGGATCAGTTCCGAGAGCGTCTTGTCCTGGCCGTCAGCCTCCGGATCGAACAGGTGCGCATCGTAGCCCAGCCGCCCAAGCGTGGCGACGATTGGCGGAACCTCGTCACCGTGCCACCGCACCGAAACGCGCTTTGTCGACAGATTGACGCGCGAGCTCTCGATACGCCCGAGCTTTCCAAGCGCTGTCTCGATCGTCTGAATGCAGGCTGCGCAGTGAACCGCCGGTACCGAGAGATCCGTTTGGCGCAGGTCCCCGCCAAGCGAGCGGCTAGCCAACCGCATTTCCTGGCTTGACGGCAGGGCGGCTGCGCTCTCGTTCAGAGCCAACGCCATTTCAGCGCCCGGTGCACAACAGCTCATTGCAGCGCTCCATGGGAGATCATGATTCTACGGACGTCGCGATAGGGTTCCGCGAGACCGGCATCGGCATCGACTTCGACGATCCAGACGCCATCTCTCGGCGTGTGCTGCGCTGCAAATTCTTGGCCCGTGGAGGCCAGAATGATGGACTTGTCCTCTGCCTCGTAGGCGGGGTGGCGAAACAAAACCTTCACCGCGTGCAGGGGAACGGGTTTGCCTGCGGCATCGCTGAGGCCGTAGCGGACCTCACCCCATGCGATCGTCAGTTTGCCGGTCCAGCCGAGCGCCGCCCGCGCGCGCCCTTCCTCGGCCTTTCGGTTAAACTGCTGGCTCGCCACATAGGTGTTTTCGACAACGAGCCCGGTCCAACTCTTGCTGGCCAGCGTCGCCATGGTCAGGTTGACGCCAATGACCACGCCGAAGAAGCCGAGAATAATGAACAGCATATGCCGGCCGGTGAATTCGCGGGATTTCTGCGAATGGGCGCTCATCTGGCGGGTTCCGGTGCATTGAACGTGGCCGTGTATTCGGCGGATTCGAGGCCGGCCTTGTCCTCGATCAGGAACTTGAAGCTCTGCGCGGCGCCGCCGATCTGGTCGGCTGGCTGGCGGACGAAGACCTTCAGCGTCTTCAGCCGGTCGGGATCGGCCAGGGTGGCGAAAGAGCGGGCGGGGGGAAGCTCAATGCCGACCGCGCTCATCTCGGCGCCCGACAGGCCTTGCAATGTGACGACGATCGTCCTCGGCTCGGGGATCATGTTGAGCAGCTTGACGGTGTAGCCGTTGCGGATCGAGCCGTCCGAGAGCGTCACGAATTGCGGATTGCGGT
>NZ_RZSG01001219.1:0-1130 GCF_003997725.1 Mesorhizobium sp. M4A.F.Ca.ET.050.02.1.1 | reverse complement strand
TCAGTGCGCTGGCCAAGGTGCTCCTGCCGAAGCATGACGCGCCGACCCCGGACGAAAAGCCGGCGGTCGAGGAAGAGGCGGTCGTCGCCTCCGCGGACGACAGCGCGCCCGTCGTCGAGGAGACCACGCCGGTCGTCCAGATCAAGAAGGTCAAGACCGTGGCAGTCGCCGCCGTGGTTCCGTCGCCAGCGCCGCAAGCCGTCGCGGCCTACGCCGAGCCGGAACCGGCTGCGGCGGTCGATCCGGTCAAGACCGCTTCGGTCCCCTCCGGCTGGGCCGTGCAGGTGGCGTCCTCGCCAAAGCAATCCGAAGCCCAGGCCTTCCTCGACAAGACGAGCAAGCAGGCGCCGAAGGTGCTGGCCGACGCCGCCGGCTTCACCGTCGCCTTTGAAAAGGACGGCGTCACCTACTACCGCGCCCGCTTCGGCGGCTTCTCGTCGAAGGATGCCGCGTGGGATGCGTGCAACGCTTTGAAGAAGAAGAAGATCAGCTGTTACGCCGTCCAGCAGTAGGTCGGCTTGCAATCTCCCGGG
The DNA here is from genome assembly GCF_003997725.1 of Mesorhizobium sp. M4A.F.Ca.ET.050.02.1.1. Lineage (NCBI taxonomy): Bacteria > Pseudomonadati > Pseudomonadota > Alphaproteobacteria > Hyphomicrobiales > Phyllobacteriaceae > Mesorhizobium > Mesorhizobium sp. M4A.F.Ca.ET.050.02.1.1. The sequence continues at coordinate 597 of NZ_RZSG01001219.1, read as the reverse complement.
AAATTTTTGCGTCGAAGGAGACTAGTTGTGGTTGGAGAGCAAGACGTCCTTGGCTTCATTGATTCGCGCCGCAAGGAACGACGTGCCGCCGATATCGGGGTGCAGGCGCTGCATCAGGCGGCGGTGCGCCTTGCGGACATCCGCCGCGGCGGCCCCCGCTTCAAGACCAAGGATCTTGTAGGCCTCCTCCTTAGTCATGGCGCCCGCACCTGGCGCAACACCCAGCCCTTCGCCACCGTCCGGCTCAGCGTTTTTGCGCCAGATGGGAAATCGGCCGTCAAGATACGTCTCTAGCAGCTGGCGGCTCTCCGGATCGCCGAAGAGCTCACGGTAGAGCTGCTGCAACTCGGCGAGGCTCATCGCGCCAAGCATCTTGCCTTCATGGCGGCCGGCCAGAACGAGCCCTTCCAGTCCGCCGGTCTTGTGATCAAGCTCCATTTCCAGCGCAGCAGTGCGCACAGTGGAGCGCCTGCCCGGCGGTGGTCTTGATCCGCTGCGGTTCATACGCACCGAGCCAAACCAGGCGATCGCGCCGGCCAGCATCATGCCGCCGATGCCGCTGCGGCCCACGACGAGCAAGGCTGCGCCGGCCAGCGC
>NZ_RZSG01001218.1:0-1133 GCF_003997725.1 Mesorhizobium sp. M4A.F.Ca.ET.050.02.1.1 | reverse complement strand
ATGATGCAGAGGCCCAAGCACACGTCCGTCGGCGAGGATTTATTCTCCCTCGCAATTATGCGCGCTCCGGCGTTACGAATGAGCAGGAGCTCTTGGTTGAACTTCAGCGGGTGCGGAAACATGGCTACGCGGTATCTGCCGACGAAAGTGTTGTCGGCATCACCGCGCTTGCAACTCCTATTGCCGACAGGCAGGAAGGGCCCGCTGTGGGAAGCGTGAGTGTTGCTGGCCCCTCTGTGCGCATGCCGTCGTCTCGTTTTGAAGCGATCGCGATCGACCTTGTTGCCGCAGCGAAGGAACTGAGCGAAATCTGGCCGCTGCCGCGCGTGAAGAAAGTCTCTGCGCCCTCGCCAGCGTGACAATCCGCGGCGCGATGATAGAGCACCGATCGATTGTCGCGGCAGGCCTTGTGGCCGAGGGCGCAGGCGATCCAACTCTTGCCCAGGCCGGTTGCGCCGGTGACCAGCACGTTCTCGTGGCGGTCGATCCAGTCGCCGGCGACGAGCCTGGCAAAGACGGCGCGGTCGATGCCGCGCGGGGTGCGCAAATCGACATCTTCCACACAGGCGCTCTGGCGCAGCGCGGCGAAATTGAGGCGTGTGGTGAGCCGTTTGGTGTCGCGCTCGGCGGCTTCGCGATCGACAAGAGCCGATGCGCTCCTCGTACGACAGGGCATCGAGATCCGGTGATCGTCGCTGCTCCTCAAAGGCCTTGGCCATTCCGGTCAAGCCGAGTGCGATCAGCCGTTCACGGGTGGGATGGGTGAGCATTGAGAATTCCATGGTTCAGTGGAAGTAGCCCTGACCGCGGATGTTGCCGTGGCGCAGAGGTTGATGATCGGGGCGTCGTCGAGGAACGTGCGATCAAGGCCGTTCTTGAGGATCGAACGGATCGAGGCGACGGAGCGCGCCTTGATGAGGATGCCGCGTTGGCAGGCTGCATCGACGCGCGTGTTGCCGTAGCTCTTGGTCAGCGCCAGGATGCCGAGACAGGTGCGAAAGCCCTGTTCGGGATGCGGCCGGTCAGCGATGACGGCCTGGAAGAAGGCGGCGGTGGCGGGACCGATCTTCTCGCCGGCCGCGATCAGTCCCCCCGGCGTCCACTTGCCGTAGCGGCGATGCGCGCTCGGCATG
>NZ_RZSG01001217.1:0-1139 GCF_003997725.1 Mesorhizobium sp. M4A.F.Ca.ET.050.02.1.1 | reverse complement strand
CTTGAGCGCCGACGTGTCCATAGTGCATGCGATCACGCCGGCGCTCAAGGGTTCCCTCCGCGTGATCGGCAGCGGCACCAGCGGCGCGTCGCCGAACTGCTGGCTGTCCCGGATTTCGGCAAGGGAGGCGCCGGCAAGCGGCGCCGTCGTCATGAAGCGCCAGGACGGCACGCTGGTGATCAGCACGACGCCATGCTCGTCGCTGACATAGGCCGGCCGGTTGGCCTCGTGCCAGTCGGCCTCGAGCTGGTCGAACTCCATCTTGACGACAACGACGCCAAGCGGTGCCGAGGCGCTGCCGACACGGCGCGAGATGTAGAGGCCGGGGCGCTTGCTGACATTGCCGAGCGCGAAATACTCGGCGGTTCCCGTCTGCATGGCGCGGGAGAAATAGGCGCGGAAGCCGTAGTCGTTGCCGACGAAGCTGGTCGGCTCGCGCCAGTTGCTCGACGCGACCGCCAGGCCGTCCGTGCCGGTGACGTAGAGCACCGACGCCTTGGTGCCGGACACCAGCCCTTCGAGCTTGCGGTTGAGCACGTCGATCGCGGCATTGGTGCGCGCGGTCAGCGCGTCATGCACCTGCTGGTCCTCAGACAGAAGCAGCGGCAGCGCGCGCGGGTTTTCCAGCACGGCGCGGAGCAGCGCTACCTTCAGGTTGGCGTCGGTGCGCCCCTGCGCGGCAAGCGCGTCGACCTCGACCGCGCGGCCATAAAGGCCGGCGCCGTAGAGCGCCGCGGCGATGATGGCGAGGGCCACGCCGGCAAACAGCAGCCACGCTCGGCGCGCCCTTTTGCCGAGCTGCTCGGGCGTTGGAGAAAGGCCGGCAATGGCGCCGGCTGCGGGGCGCTGCAGCATCGCCCATCTGTGCATGATTTCGCACAAAACACAATTCGACCCATGCGGATGGCCGCACGCCGCCGCCAGACCGGGCGGCCAGCGGCTCGAAAAAAACCAACAAAATCAAAGTAAGTCCGCGCCGACGGAAACTGGCACGCGGGTTGCAAAGACGGAATCGGCAGCCGCGAGGCTGTTGGAGGTCAAATGCCCCGGGAGGTCGAGCCTTTCGATCGGGGCGCAACGGAGGACGTCATGCAGACAGCATTCGCTGCCGCCGAGCCGCGCGGCAAGATACCCTTTTA
>NZ_RZSG01001216.1:0-1140 GCF_003997725.1 Mesorhizobium sp. M4A.F.Ca.ET.050.02.1.1 | reverse complement strand
GTCAGGGCCTCGTCGGGCAACTGAATGACTTCAAGCGGTTTGCCGGTGACCTCGCTAACGAGGGCGGCGATCTCGGTCGTCGTATAGGCCTGCGGGCCGGTCAGCGTGTGGATCCGGCTGTCGGTCGAGCCGGAAGCGAGGCCGGCGGCAATCGCGGCGGCCATGTCGTCGCGCGCTCCATGGGCGATACGCCCTTCGCCCGCCGACGTATACCACTTGCCCGAGGCAATTGCGTGCGGCAGCGCCAGGAACAGGTTCTCCTGGTACCAGCCGTTGCGGAAGATCGTGTAGGCGATACCACTCGCCTTGATCGCCTGTTCAGTGCCGTAGTGGTCGCCGGCAAACAGCACCGGCGAGCCCGGCTCCGGATTGGGCATCGAGGTGTAGAGCAGATGCGAAACGCGGGCCGCCTTGGCGGCGGCTACCGCGGCCTGATGCTGCTTGAGGCGCCGGTCGCTCTTGAGGTCGAGGTCGCCGGTCGAGATGATCAGCACTCGGTCGGCACCTTCGAAGGCCTGTTCCAGCGAGGCCTGGTCATTGAAGTCGGCCGCCCTGACGGTGATGCCGAGCGCCGCGAGATCGGCGAGGCTTTCGGGATTGCGCGTGGTGGCGATGATGCGCGCCGGCGCAATCTTCTGCGCGTCGAGCAGATGGCGCAGGACGCTGCGGCCAAGCTGGCCGGAGGCGCCGGTGACGAGAAGGGTTTCGCTCATGGAGTGATCCTGATGTTGCGCCGAAGCGGCGGGTGCTCTTGATGGTCTCAAAAAGAGACCAGCACTAAATTAGGAATTGACCGCTCCCCGTAAAGAAGGCAGTTTTCCGGGAGGTAGGCACACGCAGGGAACCAGCGATGGACGGCAAGATCGTCAATCTGAAATCGAAGATCGAGATCTACAAGGCGATGACGGACGGCGCCAATTTCGCCAATTGCCCGGTTCGCGACGTCATGCAAGGCATGAACGGCAAATGGAGCCCGTTGCTGGTAACGGCGCTTGCGGAAAAGCCTTATCGCTTCGGTGAACTGCGGCGGCTGGTTCCCGACATCTCGCAGCGCATGCTGACCCAAACCCTGCACGAACTGCAGCGCGACGGCTACGTCCATCGCGAGGTGTTCCCAACCAAGCCGCCAAGTGTCGAATA
>NZ_RZSG01001215.1:0-1141 GCF_003997725.1 Mesorhizobium sp. M4A.F.Ca.ET.050.02.1.1 | reverse complement strand
GATTAACCTAACGACATGGGCGAAAAGGGTAATTCCGCGATCGCGCCAGTACCATGATGCGACGACGGGAATCGAACCCGTACGATCGGAAATCGAGTGATTTTAAGTCTCTCTGTGTGTCCACCCTTGGGTGTCCAAAGTGCCACGCAAAGCCTGAAGTGACGCTTACTAGTGGGCTTTCAGCACAATCAGACCGCAGAGAATGATTATCGCCACCAGGATCAGCGCCCACGACACGGCGCCGCGCGAAAGGCGCCTCCTCCGACCGCGCAGGGCCTGGTCTCGCCAGCGTTTAGCCTGATCAGCCCCTATGTTTAATTTATCCACGCCCTTCTCTCCCCGAGCGCCGAGAATGCTTCCACACAGCAATCGAGTCCATAGCTGAGAGATTGCTAAATCGGAGTAGGTATCGGGAGGTCGGTTGATGCGCGATTACGACCTTACACAGCGACCCGGCCAAGCCCTCCTGGGGTAGGACGAGGGGTTCAGGGCAGCGGGATCGGCTTGTCACTGAGTGTGTGTAAGTAGGCGATCAGATTGACCCGTTCAGTCTCATCCGGAACACCGGGCATCTCCATGTAAACGCCTGGCGTAGTGACCATGGGCTCAAGCAGATATTTGTTCAGGTCCTCGTACGTCCACACGCCTTCCCAGCCCAGCAAGGTGTCGGAATAACGCATTTTTGTCATAGAGGCCTTATCGCGGCCGACGACGCTCCACAAGTTCGGCCCCGTCTTGGTTCCTCCCTGTGGCTCGACATTGTGGCAACCGGCACATAGTCGGGTGAAGGAGGTTCGGCCTTTCTCAATATCGGCGGTAGCCAACTTCATCGAGATCGGAGACGGCGTTGGCAAGATGACGCCGTGCGACATGAGATAGTCAGCGATTTCGCGTAGCCCCTTGAATTTTGCCAGATGGAGCGGCGTCTTGCCGTCCTTTGTCTTCGCATTGACGTCCGCGCCGGCCTCGACCAGTGCCCTCACGCAATCGAGGCAACCCAGATTGACCGCGATGTGGATAGCGTTTTCGCGGCTGCGCTTCGAATTTGGATTTGCGCCTCCGTCCAGCAACAGTTTGATCAAGTCGATCCTGCGTTTTGCCAAAGCCGGCATGAGAGCAGGACCCAAAAGCGGTGTCGGGG
>NZ_RZSG01001214.1:0-1144 GCF_003997725.1 Mesorhizobium sp. M4A.F.Ca.ET.050.02.1.1 | reverse complement strand
GATCAGGCGACGTCTCGTACGCATATTGCGCTTCAAAAGATCGAAATAGATATCAGCCGGATCGACCAAACTAACCTCCTTTGGATAGACTGTCGGCGAGAAGCTTTGGCCGACTGCGAAAAAGCGCTCGCCTGAACTGCGTGTCTGGATGAAGGACCGCGGAAACATGTTCATAGCCCTCCAGCTTGCCGATCAGTCGATCAGTCGCCTTCGTGGTTGCCTTCGGCAGCCAATTTCTGTTTGCTCTTGCGTACCCGGATCTCGATGCGCCGTCTTGCCGGAGCATCGCCGGACTGGGCTCCATCCGTCAGGCGGTCATCAGGGAGGATCAGCTGACCGCCTGACATCGGTAGGATGTTCAGAGCGCCCAACTTCTTTTTCAGAACCGACGCAACGGATATCGCGCGCGCGAGACCCAGCCCGGCATTGTCACCCGGCTCCATTCTGCTGACGCTCTCATCTCCGGAAAGTACTCGGCCCAAAACGAAGTCCATGTTCGACTGCCTCGACAACCGCTGCTCGTCAGTGTGGCCAATGACCTCGACGACATCGACATCGTATTTTGAGACGATCTCGGCAATCTGCTTGGCGATAGCGCCCTCAAGCTTGGCCTTGAAGGCGGGTTTGAGCTCGGCGCTACTGACTTCGAAGGAGTAGCCCTTGGCTTCGCTGAGATTGATGATCGGGGGCAGATCCTTAGGCTGCCGTGTCGTTTCGGCAAGTTCCTTTTCAGCGTCAGCCAGCTTGCGCTCGGCATCGGCCGCGCGCTGATCCGCTAGCAGCAGCTTGCGCACGCCGTCCGCTGTGAGGTTGTTGTCGCGGACCGCGGCTGTGGCTTCCGCCAGGCTAACTGCTTCCTCGGCCGTCAGTCCCTTTTGCTCGATCTGCTCGATCGCCTTCTTAGTCCGGACTAGTTTTCGCCATTCCTCATCAGGCACCTTGTGCCCGGTGGACCGTTCCAAGAGCTCGGCAACCTGGGCCAGTAGGTTTTTGTTCTCCTGCTTGAGTTGTCGGACCTCTGCCTCGCCGCGAGATACCTTTTCAAGGGCAGTTTCCAGTTCGGCCTTCTTCTTTGCGACAATGGCGCCCGCGACCAACAGCAGGCAGAAGACGAGCAGGAGCATCGTTTCGGCCATGGTGAGCC
>NZ_RZSG01001213.1:0-1146 GCF_003997725.1 Mesorhizobium sp. M4A.F.Ca.ET.050.02.1.1 | reverse complement strand
GCGCCGGCACCGTGCCGCCGATGATCTCGACGGCGGCCATGCCGATGGCGAGCAGGGCCGCGGCCGAACGAATTTTCGTCATGGATTTCAAACGCATTTTCTCTCTCCTTAAGGCTCGATCGAAGTTCAACGGGGGGACGCGGCAAACCGGGCGGTGCCCGCCAGAGCCGCGAGGTGAGCAACCACGAACAGAAAGTGCGCCGCGGTTGTGACGTAGCCGACGACGAGCACGTCGGCGGCGATGAAGAACTGCCAGAACAACAGGTTTGCCGTTCCGAGCAGCATGTGGACGGCAGCCAGGAAGGCATGCCAGGTCCGCGAATAGGCGATGCGCGAGAGCGTGGCCCCGATGATCAGGGCCAGTCCGTGCGCCTCGATGAAGCCGATGCCGGTGCCGGGTGCGTCGGCGAGCAGTATGGCTTCGGCGCCGCGCCCGAAGAAGGAGCCGGCAATGTCGGGGGCGAGCCCGCCGGCCGATGCGACGATCAGGAAGCAGGCGTTGACGCGGATGAGCAGGTTTCCAAAGAACGGGGTCATGGTCGTTTCCCTTCGGTTTCGTGTTTGGCTGCCACGGCGGCATTCCGCCGTGGCTTGTCGGAAAGCGTCGCCGCCTCAGGCGGCGATGGCTTGCGGCTCGGCGATAGCCATGGCGGGCTCGGTGGCGGCTGTCGCTCCGGTCGGCGCCTTGATGCCGAACCAGGTGACGTAGAGCGTCGGCAGGAAGACCAGCGTCAGCACCGTCGCCACCATCAGGCCGCCCATCACCGCATAGGCCATCGGCCCCCAGAATACGGTCGGCGCGATCGGGATCATGCCGAGGATGGCGGCCGCAGCCGTAAGCAGGATAGGCCGCAGCCGGTGCGTGGTGGCGCTGATCACTGCCGCCCAGGGCTCTTCGCCTGCGGCTATATGCTGGTCGATCTGCGCGATCAGGATCACCGAGTTGCGGATCACCATGCCGATCAGCGACATCACCCCGAGGATGGCGACGAAGCCCATCGGTGCGCCGGAGATGAGCAGCGCGCCGGCGACGCCGATCAGCGCCAGCGGTGCGGTGAGCAGCACCAGCACCAGGCGCTGGAAGCTCATCAGCTGGATCATCAGCACGGTCGCCATGATGAACAGCATCAGCGGGAAGACCACGAA
>NZ_RZSG01001212.1:0-1157 GCF_003997725.1 Mesorhizobium sp. M4A.F.Ca.ET.050.02.1.1 | reverse complement strand
GCTGCAGATCGAGCCCGGCGGCCCGGCCTGGTACCACCCCGGCCGCTCCGGCACGATCAAGCTCGGGCCGAAGACGGTGCTCGGCACGTTCGGCGAGTTCCATCCGAAGACGCTGGAAGCGCTCGATGTCTCCGGGCCGCTCTGCGGCTTCGAGGTATATGTCGATGCGGTGCCGGAGCCAAAAGCCAAGCCGACACGGACCAAGCCGAAGCTGGAGCTCTCCGCCTTCCAGGCGGTGAAGCGCGATTTCGCCTTCGTCGTCGACAGGACGGTCGAGGCCGGCACGCTGGTGCGCGCCGCACTCGCTGCCGACAAGAAGCTGGTCACCGGCGTCTCGGTCTTCGACATCTTCGAGGGCGCGTCACTGGGCGCGGCCAAGAAGTCGATCGCCATCGAGGTGTCGATCCAGCCGCTCGAGAAGACGCTGACCGACGAGGATTTCGAGGCGCTGGCCAAACGCATCGTCGAGAACGTCAACAAGCAGACGGGCGGCGTGCTGAGGACTTGAGGGGATTGCCGTCAGATGGCGAATCGTCCTCCAAAGGGCGATGGACCATCTGCGCTATTCCGGCCTTCCTTTTGAAGAACAGCGCGCGGCGTTCCTCGGCATCATCGCGACCGACCCGCTCATTGGCGAAACACTGGCGCGGGTGCGTGATCTCGCGCTGCCGGACTGGCTGATGGTGTCGGGCGCGCTCTACAACAGCGTCTGGAACCATCTGACCGGCAAGCCGCCGGGCTACGGCATCAAGGATGTCGACCTGTTCTATTTCGACGATGCCGACCTTTCCTACGAGGCCGAGGATGCGGTGATCCGCCGGGCGGCGCTGCACTTCGCAGGGCTGGCGCTGCCGGTCGAGGTGCGCAACCAGGCGCGGGTGCATCTGTGGTATCCGGAGAAGTTCGGGCAGGAATGCCCGCGCTATGCGAGCGCAAGCGAGTCCGTCAGCTATTTTGCTTCGAAGACGCACGCGGTTGGAGTGCGGTACGATGCACAGGGGCGCCTCGATCTTGTGGCGCCGTTCGGGCTCGACGATATTTTTTCCTTCCGCATCACGCCTAATCGGGCGCTGGACAATCAGCGGACGCATGAGGTGAAGGGGGCGCGGGCGCGGGAGTATTGGCCGGAGATTCGTATGGTGGCCTGGTAAGATAGG
>NZ_RZSG01001211.1:0-1159 GCF_003997725.1 Mesorhizobium sp. M4A.F.Ca.ET.050.02.1.1 | reverse complement strand
ATCCTGCACATCTATGAGGCCGGCCGCGCCGGGCGGCCGCCGGTCGACTTCTTTGCCGACGAATACCGGCTCAACGCCTGCATCAACGCCTTCGGGAAGCCCTATGTCGCGCTGATCGACGGCATCGTCATGGGCGGCGGCGTCGGCATTTCCTTCCACGGCTCGCAGCGCGTGCTGACCGAGAACGCCCAGTTCGCCATGCCGGAGGTCAGCATCGGCTTCTTCCCCGATGTCGGTGCGAGCCACCTACTGCCGGACCTCGGCGGCAGTTTCGGCATGTATCTGGCGCTGACCGGAACCCGCATTCGCCACGGCGACGCGCTGTGGTCGGGGCTGGCCACCCACACCATCAAGGCCGAGGACCAGGCCGGCTTCCTCGACCGGCTCTGCGCCACCGGCGACCCGGAATCGGTGCTGCGCAGCTTTTTCGTCCCGGCCAGGCGTGAGACGGACCGGTTGGTGCTGGAAGCGATCGCCCGCCATTTCGCACAACCGTCTTTGTCCGATATCATCGCCAGCCTCGATCGGGCCGCAACTTCCGACGAGTTTGCCGCAAGGACGCTCGCGACGATCAGGACGCGCTCGCCGACCAGCCTGCACGTGGCCTGGCGCCAGATCAGCGCCGGGCTGACCATGTCGATGGACGCGTGCATGAAGATGGAGTTCCGCATCCTCAACCGCATGCTGGCCGGTCACGACTTCTACGAAGGCATCCGCGCCGCCATCATCGACAAGGGCTCGACTCCGCGCTGGCGCCCGGCCAGTCTCGACGCGGTGAGCTTCGCCGATGTCGATGCCTATTTCGCGCCCCTCGGCGAGCGGGAGCTCGACCTGTGAGCGAAGTCACCTCCAGGCGCGTCGTGCTGCAGCCCTCGACATCCGAGATCATTTTCGCCTGGTTCCAGCGCGTCATCGCCGGCTACTGCCTGCTGTTTGGCATCCTCTACTGGATCCGGCTGATCGGCTTCTACCCGGGCGCGCTCTGGCGCTTCGACCTGATGCCGGTGCATTGGCAGGTGGCGGCGGTGATGCTCGCCGTGTTCTTTCCCTTCGCCGCCGCGGGCCTTTGGATGCTGGCCTCCTGGGGGCCGGTGATCTGGTTCATCTGCGCGGCGACCGAGATCGTCATGTATGCCGGCTTTCCCGATCTGTTCGGCCA
>NZ_RZSG01001210.1:0-1162 GCF_003997725.1 Mesorhizobium sp. M4A.F.Ca.ET.050.02.1.1 | reverse complement strand
TGGCCGAGGTCGGCCGTGTGGGACGCGAGCATCACACGCCGGCCGAGCTCTCCGGCGGCCAGCAGCAGCGGGTGGCGATCGCGCGCGCCATCGTCACCAGGCCGACGCTGCTCGTTGCCGACGAACCCACCGGCAATCTCGACTCCGCCCGCACGCACGAGATCATGGAGCTCCTGACCAGGCTCAACGCCGAGCTTGGCCTCACCATCGTCATGGTCACGCACGAGGCCGACGTGGCGGCCTATGCCGAGCGCACGATCCGCTTCCTCGACGGCCATGTCGCCACCGACTCCAACAAACTGGAGGCGGCCCAATGATCTGGGAGACAGTTCGCCTGTCGCTGATCTCGATCCGCCGCAACGTGCTGCGCTCCTTCCTGACCTTGCTCGGCATCGTCATCGGCGTCGCCGCCGTCATCGCCATGCTGACCATCGGCTCCGGCACCACCGCGAAGGTCAAGTCGGATATTTCCAAGCTCGGCAGCAATTTGCTCGTCGTCCGCCCCGGCCGTCCGGCCGGGCCTGGCGGACCGGGAGGGCTCGACCAGGCGGTGCGTCCGCTTGCCGACAAGGACCTTGCCGCGCTCGTCAAGCATCTCGACGGCGCGCGCGCCATCTCGCCCGCCTCGCAAAAGCAGGTCCGCGTCATCTTCGGCACCGAAAGCGTTACATCGGGCGTCACCGGCACCGACAGCGCCTATCTCGACGCGCGCGACTGGAAGCTGGTCTCGGGGCGTCCGTTCAGCGATTCCGAGACCCGCGCCGGCGCCGGGGTCTGCCTGGTCGGCGAGACGGTGCGCCAGCAATTCTTCGGCGCCGGCGATCCGGAAGGCGAGACCATCCGCGTCAACCGCACCTCCTGCAAGATCATCGGCCTCTTGGAACCCAAGGGCTACACCGGCTTCGGCCAGGACCAGGACAATGTCGTGCTGATGCCGCTTGCCGCCTACCAGCGCCGCATCGCCGGCAACCGCGACATCGATTCGATCTACATCGCCGCCGACGACCGCACGCCGACCTCCGAACTGCAGCCGCGCGTCGAGGACATCCTGCGCGACACGCGCCGCGTCACGCCCGACCGCGATGACGATTTCTCGATCCGCGACATGACGCAGATCGCCGACGCCATGGCCAGCGCCACCACCACCATGACCGGCATGCTG
>NZ_RZSG01000120.1:0-11585 GCF_003997725.1 Mesorhizobium sp. M4A.F.Ca.ET.050.02.1.1 | reverse complement strand
TCATTCGGGCGCGCTGGCATGCCGACATCGTCGACCAGTGCGTCACTGCGTTCGAGGCGGAGCTTGCCGTTCTCGGCGGCGGCCGCTTCGCCGTCGATGTCTTCGACGTGCCCGGCGCCTACGAGATCCCATTGCATGCCAAGACCCTCGCCGAGACCGGCCGCTATGCCGCGATCCTCGGCACCGCCTTCGTCGTCAATGGCGGCATCTACCGGCACGATTTCGTCGCCGGCGCCGTCCTCGACGGCATGATGACCGTGCAGCTCGCGACCGGCGTGCCGGTGCTTTCGGCGGTGCTGACGCCGCACAATTATCACGACAGCGCCGAGCACCACCGCTTCTTCTTCGAGCACTTCCAGGTCAAGGGCAAGGAAGCGGCCAAGGCCTGCGTTGAGATAAGTGCGGCGCGGGAAAAGATCGCGGCTTGAGGCGCGGTTGCCGGGGTGGCAATCCCGGTAACAGCCTCTAATATCGCGAAAAAACCGAGATCGGGAGCATGCCGGTGCAGACCAAGAAGATCATCAACGACGGCAACCGTTCCGTCGACGAGATGCTGGAAGGAATACTGGCCGCGCATCCTCGCCACCTCAGGAGCGTGGACGGCAGCCCGCGCTCGATCATCGCCCGCGACGGGCCACGGCCAGGCAAGGTCGGGCTGGTCATCGGCGGCGGCTCGGGCCACGAGCCGACCTTTCTCGGCTTCGTCGGCAAGGGGCTGGCGGATGCCGCGGCGGTCGGCAATGTCTTTGCCTCGCCGCCGCCGGACCCGATCCTCGAATGCGCCAAGGCGGTGAGCCGCGGCGCTGGCGTCCTGTTCATGTACGGCAACTATGCCGGCGACGTGATGAATTTCGACATGGCGGCCGAGATGGCGGCGATGGACGACATCGAGGTGCGCACGGTGCTGACCACCGACGACGTGGCCTCTGCGCCGCGCGACCAGCGGGGCAAGCGGCGCGGCGTCGCCGGCAATTTCTTCATCTTCAAGGCGGCGGGCGCGGCCTGCGACCGCATGCTCTCCTTCGACGAAGTCGAGCGCATCGCCAGGAAGGCCAACGACCACACCTTCACTATGGGCGTGGCGCTGTCGCCCTGCTCGCTGCCGCAGACGCGGCGGCCGAACTTCGAGATCGGCGCCGACGAGATGGAGATCGGCATGGGCATCCATGGCGAGCCCGGCATCGCGCGCGGCAAGCTCAGGACCGCTGACGAGATCACCGACGAGATGCTGGACAGGATCATTGCCGAGATGGCGCCGTCGCGTGGCGACAAGGTCGCGGTGCTGGTCAACTCGCTCGGCTCGACGCCGTTGATGGAGCTCTACATCATGAACCGGCGCGTCAAGCAGCGGCTCGACGACATCGGCGTCTCGGTGCATGCGACCTGGGTCGGCAATTACTGCACCTCGCTGGAAATGGCCGGCGCCTCGCTGACGCTGGAGCATCTCGACGGCGAGCTGCAGACCCTGCTCGACCATCCGTGCGATTGCGCCATGTTCCGCGCCGGCTGAGGGAATTTCCATGACCGCCATCGGAACGGCAGAGCTGAAGAGAATGTTCGACGCCATCGCCGCGGCGATCGAGGCCGATAAGGACAGGCTCTGCCAACTCGACGGCGTCATCGGCGACGCCGACCACGGCATCGCCATGGCGCTCGGCTTCAATGCCGCGCGCGATGCGCTCGCCGCGCTCGATCTTGTGGCGATCGAGCCGACGGCGCTGCTCAACACTGCGGCGAAATCCTTCCTCAACGCCGTCGGCGCCTCGTCGGGCCCGCTTTACGCGACCGCCTTGATGCGCGCCGCCGCCGCCGTCAAAGGCAAGGCGACGCTGGCGGCAGACGATGTGGTCGCCATGGTCCAGGCGATGGCGCAAGGCATCAAGGATCGCGGCAAGGCCGAAATCGGCGAAAAGACGATGATCGACGCCTGGCAGCCGGCGGCCGAGGCGGCCGCCGCCGCGCACGCCGCGGGCAAAAGCCTGGCCGAGAGCCTGCAGGCCGCGCTGACCGCCGCCGAAAGCGGCGCCGAAGCGACCAAGGACATGATCGCGGCCAAGGGCCGATCCTCGCGGCTCGGCGAGCGTTCGCTCGGCCATATCGACCCGGGTGCTGCCTCGGCCGTCACCGTCATCGGCGCGATGCGAAGCAGTCTCAATTAGGCCTTGGCTGCATCCAAACGGTTGATCGCCTGAACATTGCCGGCCGACGGCCCCTTCTCGTCGAATTCCGAGGCGAGCCAGGTATCGACGATCGCCTTGGCGAGCTCCGGACCGATGACGCGGGCGCCCATGGTGATGATCTGGGCGTTGTTGGATTTCGCCGCGCGCTCGGCCGAATAGGTGTCGTGGGTGAGTGCGGCGCGGATGCCCGGCACCTTGTTGGCCGAGATCGAGACGCCGATGCCGGTGCCGCAGAACAGGATGCCGCGATCGTTCTCGCCGTCGACGATGGTCTGGGCGAGCTTTTGCGACAGATCGGCATAGTAGCCGGCCTGGCTGAGGTCGCTGACGCTGAGGCCGGATTTGGTGGCGAGGTGGGCGGCGATGACGTCGAGCAAGGGCTTGCCGGCGCTGTCCGCTCCAATGGCTATTCGCATGATCTTGTCCTTTCCTGTTCGAATGATGTCAGATCGCGGCTGAGGCGCGCTGGAGGATGTCGATGTAGCCTTGCGCCCGCCAGGCGGAGCGGCCGATGAAGAGGCCGTCAATGTTTGGTTGGCCGATCAGCTCGGCCGCGTTGCCGGGGTTGACGCTGCCGCCGTAGAGCACCGGCGGCACCGAAGGCAGCAGGCCGCCGGCAACCGTTTTGATCAGCGCCTGTTGCCTGTCGGCATAGTCGGAGCTGGCCGGAATGCCCTTGTCACCGATCGCCCAGACGGGCTCATAGGCGAACAGGATTTTTGCTCCCCTCGCCTCGCCTTCGAGGAATTGCAGCGCGCCCTCGACCTGCGCGGTCAACACGGCATCGGCCTTGCCGCTCTCCCGCTCGGCGAGCGTCTCGCCGACGCAGATCAGCGGGATCAGCCCGTGCCTGACCGCCGCCGCCGTCTTCAGGCCGACCGTGTGGTCGGTCTCGCCGAAATGCTGGCGCCGCTCGCTGTGGCCGAGCTCGACCAGGTCGAGGCCGCAATCGCCGAGCATCAGCGGCGATATCTCGCCGGTCCAGGCGCCGGCATCGGCCCAATGCATGTTCTGGGCACCGACCTTGATGCGCGTCGATGCCAGCGCCTGCTTGACCTCGCGCACCGCCGTGAAGGGCGGAATGACGAAGGGCTGGATGCGCTGGTCGAACCCCGGCGCGAAGCCGGCCAGCGCCTTGGCGAAAGCGAGCGCCTCGGCGAGCGTCTTGTTCATCTTCCAGCTTGTACCGACCCAGTAGACCACGCGTACCACTCCCCTATTCCTTGCCGTCGACAACCGTCAGTGAAACCCCTGTGGCTTCCAGCTCGTCACGCACGGGCTGGCCGAGTTCGCTGCCGGTGAAGACCGCGTCGAACGCCTTGAGGTCGGTGAGAAAATGCAGCGCCGTGCGGCCGAACTTGCCGTGATCGACCAGCAGATATTTGCGCCCCGCCGCCGCCATCATCAGGCGCTTGGTCTGCACCACCTCTTGGTCCTGGTGGAAGGCCGAGCTGCCGTGGATGGCCGACGACGACAGGAAGGCGACGTCGGCACGCAGCGATTTCAGCGTCTCCTCGGCGAGCAGGCCGAAGAAGCCGTGGAACTTCTTGCTGTACTGGCCGCCGAGCGCGATCAGCGTGATGCCGCCGACACCGGCGAGATCCTGGATGACGGCGAGATTGTTGGAGATCACCGTCAGCGGGCGAAGATCGGCGAGGTGCCCGGCGATGCCGCCCGCCGTCGAGCCGTCATCGATAATCACCGTCTGCCCCGGCTCGATCATGGCGACGGCGGCGGCGGCAAGGCGCAGCTTCTCACCGACCGCCTGCTTTTGCCGGTAGCGGAAATCGCTCTCGAACAGGCCGCTCGGTTGGATCGAGGCGCCGCCTCGCACCTTGCGGAGGAAGCCGTTCTCCTCCAGCTCGTCGAGGTCGCGATGAACGGTCATCTTCGAGACGCCGAAGCGCGCGGCGAGATCCTCGACGGAGGCGGTGCCGGCCTCCATCAGGAAATCCATGACGCCTTGCCGGCGGCTGTCGCTCTTCACTCCGCGGTTCCTCCGAGCGTCCGGGCGCCTTGGTCGCTCTTCCATATATAACAACAGATATCGCATTCATATCACAATATCTGTGATAATGTGACAATGGCGTGGGATTTTCCTTTGCCGGAGATTGCCGACCTGTAACAAGAATTGCTCCCTGCGACGCGCCGGACGGTTGCGGTCCGCCGGGATTCCGGCCAGAAGCATCGGCGGGCTGGACGACGGTCGAACAGCCAGCAACCGAATTCGAAACCAGTTACGGGAGACTATTGGGTGGCTCGCATCACACTGAGACAATTGCTCGACCATGCCGCCGAACACGGCTATGGCGTGCCGGCCTTCAACATGAACAACATGGAACAGGGCCTCGCCATCATGGAGGCGGCCGAGGAGACCAAGTCGCCGGTCATCCTGCAGGCCAGCCGCGGCGCGCGCGCCTATGCCAATGACGTGGTGCTGGCCAAGCTGATCGACGCGCTGGTCGAAATCCACCCCGACATCCCGGTCTGCATGCATCTCGACCACGGCAACAACGAAGCGACCTGCGTCACCGCGATCCAGTACGGCTTCACCTCGGTGATGATGGACGGCTCGCTCAAGGAAGACGGAAAGTCGCCGGCCGACTACGCCTACAATTCAGGCATCACGCGCCGCGTCGTCGACATGGCGCATTGGGGCGGCGTCTCGGTCGAAGGCGAGATCGGCGTGCTCGGCTCGCTGGAAAGCGGCGGCGGCGAGCAGGAAGACGGCCACGGCGTCGAGGGCGCGATCAGCCACGACCAGCTTCTGACCGATCCGGAACAGGCGGTGGAGTTCGTCAAGGACACGCATGTCGACGCGCTGGCGGTTGCCATGGGCACCAGCCACGGCGCCTACAAATTCTCGCGCAAGCCGGACGGCGCGGTGCTGGCGATGAACGTGATCGAGGAGATCCACCGCCGCCTGCCGAACATGCACCTGGTCATGCACGGCTCGTCGTCGGTGCCGGAGGATCTGCAGGAGATCATCAACAAGTACGGCGGCCAGATGAAGCCGACCTGGGGCGTTCCGGTCGAGGAGATCCAGCGCGGCATCAAGCACGGCGTGCGCAAGATCAACATCGACACCGACAACCGCATGGCGCTGACCGGCGCGATCCGCAAGGTGCTGACCGAGAACCCGAGCGAGTTCGACCCGCGCAAGTACCTGACGCCGGCGATGGCCGCGATGAAGAAGCTCTGCAAGGAGCGCTTCGAGCAGTTCGGCACCGCCGGCAACGCGCCGAAGATCAAGCCGATCCCGCTGTCGGACATGGCCAAGCGCTACAAGGCGGGCAGCCTCGATCCGAAGTTCGGCTGAGGTCTGTTCCGACCCGGTTCAAACGGCGTGAGCCACAGCGGCTCGCGCCCATTTACTTTGCCTGCGGCGACAGATCCGATCGTCCGGCGTCGATGAACGGCGCCCAATAGTCGACGGATTCGCGGATCATTGCGACGACCTGGTGGTCGACCGGCTCGCGCTCGCGGAAGGACAGTTCCAGGCAGATCTCGTTGTCGGTGCCGCCGCCGCGCCGCACAGTCTCCAGGAATTTCTCCGGAGTAATGCGGCCATCCCTGTTGTAGGCGGCGGTGAAGGGCCAGTGGCCGCCCTTGTTCATCGACGACTGCTTGATGTGGATGATCGGCGACTCTTTCGGGAAAGCCTCGGCCCAGGCATAGGGGTCGATGTCGGCGGGATTGCTGGAGGTGACGTCGCCATGGTCGATGTCGACCATCATCTTCAACGGGATGGCGAGGCCCGCAGCTTCGATCTCGCTGTGCAGCGCGCGGCAGCTTTCGATGGTGTGGCCGAACTCGCGACCGACCGACATAGGTTCCCAGAACAGATAGGTGAGACCCGCGGCCTTCGCATGATCGGCGACCTCACGCCAGCATTCCATCGCGATGTCGAGCAGCCGGGCGCGGCGCTCAGGGTCGTCGTAATCCTTGTGGGTGAAGATCGCGAACTGCGTGCCGATGCCGCTGGCGCCGAGCTCGGCCGAAATGGCGGCGAAGGTCTTGAACCAGTCTACATAGTAGCGGCGCACGTCGGCATCGGGATGGCCGAAATGGTTGAGCCGGCCATAGGGGCCGGTCATGCCGGACGTGATGCGCACGCCGGTGCGGTCGAGCGCGGCGCGGAACAGGCGGACGAATTTGGCGATCGTCGCCGCGGGCCAGCCGGGATTTACGAATTCATGCGTGAGCTGGACGTCCCTTATGCCGATGTCATAGGCGATGGCGTCGATCAGGTCGTCCGGATCGGCAAAGCGGTTGACCAGCGGGTTGGTGTTGAGGGAGAGCGTGAAGGCCAAATTCCAGACTCCTATTCAGGCCTGCCCGACAGCGTGACGACCGATGGCGCACGCACCCGAACCGCCGACATGAAGCGCAATCATTGCAGCACGCTGCCGGCGCGCCGGTTGAGCTCCTGGCGGTATTTCTCGGCGTCCCAGTTCAGGAGCTCGGCATTCTCCTCGATGCTGAGATAGTTGACGCGCGCCGTCGGATCGACGCGGATGACGACATCGGCGAGGCAGCGCGCCATCGCCTCGGCGCCGGCATTGGCATCCCGGCGCATCAGTATGCCCTTGCCGGGGAAGAGGATGGAGGCTGGAGCCGGCTGCCGGGCAGCCGTTGTCCGCGCCACCACGGCGGCGGCATTCTCGTTCGGACCGGCGATCGCCGAGCCGATGCCGAGAAAGATCACGTGGTCCGGGTAGAGACTGCCCGAGGCGGCGATCCGGCAACTGGCGAGATCGGTGGCGGCGGCGTGCGCCTCGATCGCGACCGGAAGGCGGTAGGCACTACCCATGGCGAGCCTGATCAGCGCGTCGATGTCGGGCGCAGGCGCCTTGCGCGGCGCGCGGGCAAGCAGGCCAGTGACGCGCCGCAGCAATAGGTTTGCCTCGGTGACCGTCTCGGCCGCGACCACCAGCCCATGGTTGCCGAGCACGAGCACGTCGGTGCGCGGCTTCAGCCGTTCGGCGATGCCTTGCGCCAGCGGCAGGCCCGGCCGGCGATAGGGCACGAAGGCCCAGTCGAGGCCGCGCAGGCGTTCCTCCAGCAGCGCCTCGGCGTTGGCCTGGACGGCGATCGCGATGGTCTCGACGCAGTGGACATGGACGACGACCTTTCGCGGCAGCAATGCATGCACCGTCGTCTCAATGGACGGGCGCAACTGGTGCGGGTTGAGCTCGGCAAGCGTGAACACGGCGGCCTTCTCGGCCGCCGGGTCGTTGCGCGCGACGGCATCGAGCAAGGGCGCCAGCGCCACCGGGACCATGATGTCGTTGCTGGCCGCGTTCATCAGCCAGGTGCCGGAGGCCTTGATCCACAGCACACCGGCTTGCTTGAGCGAGGTGTTGCCACCGGCGCCCTGGACCAGCAGAGGATCGGCGCCGACACTGGCCGACAGGACACGCAACGCCTGCAATTCGGCGGCATCATGATCATTACGTTCTGCCATCAGCCGGCCTTTGCCAATCGGTTCGCGCACCAGTCCTCGAAGGTGCCTCTCTCAGCGGCCGAGAGATGCAGACCGTGCTTGGTGCGGCGGTCGAGGATGTCGGCGGCGGTCGACGCCCACTCATGCTCGAACAGGTAGCTCGCCTCGCGCTCGAAGAAATCCCTGCCAAAGTGCCGCCCGAGCTGGTCGAGCGATCCGGCATTGCCGACCAGAGCGCGTGTCCGCGTGCCATAGAGCCGGCCATAATGCTTGAGCAGCGAGGCCGGCATCCAGGGGTAGTCGCGGCCGAGGTCGCCGAGGAACTGCTCGAAGTCGGCATTGGCGATGTCGCCGCCCGGCAGATGCGCAGCGGAAGTCCACGCCTTGCCCATTCTCGGAAAGAACGGCTGGATGCGGTCGAGCGCGTGCTCGGCGAGCTTGCGGAAGGTGGTGATCTTGCCGCCGAAGACGGAGAGCAGCGGCGCCCGCCCGGTCGGCGCGTCCAGCTCGAAAATATAGTCGCGCGTCACCGCGCTCGGATTGTCGGCATTGTCGTCATAAAGCGGCCTGACGCCGGAGAACGAGTAGACGACGTCGCCGCGCGTCAGGCCGCGCTTGAAGTAGCGGTTGACGACCTTGATCAGGTAGTCGATCTCGCTCTCCTCCGCCGCCACGTCTTCCGGGCGCCCTTCATAGGGAATGTCGGTGGTGCCGATCAGCGCCAGGTCGTTCTGATAGGGATTGATGAAGATGACGCGCTTGTCGTTGTTCTGGACGAGATAGGCCTGCCGCCCCTCCCAGAATTTCGGCACGACGATGTGGCTACCCTTGACCAGGCGGACATTGCGCTTGGAGTTCTGCCCGGCGACGCGGTTGACGACATCGTTGACCCAGGGGCCGGCGGCATTGATCAGCGCCTTTGCCCGGACCGTGGTCTTCACGCCGGTCCTGCCGTCGCGCATCTCGACCGACCACAGGCCCTTGTCGCGACGGGCGGCGGTGCAAGCGGTGCGGGTGAAGACCCTCGCCCCGCGCTCCGCCGCGTCCAGGGCGTTGATGACGACGAGGCGGGCATCGTCGACCCAGCAGTCGGAATATTCGAAACCACGCTTGAAAGCGTCCTTGATCGGCGCGCCCTCTGGCGCCGTGCGCAGGTTCAGCGTACGCGTGGCCGGCAGCCGCTTGCGGCCGCCGAGATGATCATAGAGGAACAGGCCGATGCGGACCAGCCAGGCCGGCCGATCGTCGGGGCTGTGCGGCAGCACGAAGCGCATCGGCCAGATGATGTGCGGGGCGGATTCCAAGAGCACCTCGCGCTCGATCAGCGCTTCCCGCACCAGCCGGAACTCGTAATATTCGAGATAGCGCAGGCCGCCATGGACCAGCTTGCCGGAGCGTGAGCTGGTGCCTTCGGCGAGATCGTCCTTCTCGCACAGGATGACGGACAGGCCACGGCCGGCGGCGTCGCGCGCGATGCCGGCGCCGTTGACGCCGCCGCCGATGACGAAAAGGTCGACAATGTCGCCGTCACCGCTCATCTCGCCGAACCCTCTACGCAACGCTTCATGGCACTCAGCACGGATTGACCGGCGGCAGGCCGGCAAGATAGCGGCGCACTTCCTCGGCCGCCTGCTCGGCCGCGTAGGTGACGGTGCGCACCGAGGCGCCAGCGATATGCGGGGTGAGCGTCACATTCGGCAGCTGCAGCAGCGGCCAATCCGAAGGCACCGGCTCGATCGCGAAGGTTTCCAGCATGGCGCAGGCGATATGGCCGGAGACCAGCGCCTCGTAAAGCGCGTCATAGTCGACCAGCGGCCCGCGCGCGGTGTTGATGAAGATCACGCCGGCCTTCATGCCGGCGATGGTGTCCTTGTTGATCAGGCCGCGGGTTTCCGCGGTCACCCGGGAGTGCAGGGTGACCACGTCGGAGCGCGACAGGAGTTCGTCGAACGCGACCAGCTCGACGCCGGCATTGCGGTCGTCCGCGCTCAGCTGCACGTAGGGATCGCAGACCAGGACGCGGCAGCCGAAGGCGCGCAGCAGGCGCACCACCTTCGTGCCGATATTGCCATAGCCGACGACACCGACGGTCATCTCGCTGAGCTCGCGGCCGGTGCGGTCGGCGCGGTAGAGATCGCCGCGCCATTCGCCCTTGCGCAGGGCCTCGTGACCGACGCGGATCAGCCGCGTCTCGGCGAGGATGGCGCCGATGGTGAACTCGGCGACGGCGCTCGCGTTGCGGCCTGGAACGTTGACGACGCGGATGTCGTGAGCCTTGGCGGCCGCCATGTCGATGTTGATCGGTCCGCCGCGCGACACAGCGACCAGTTTCAACGCCGGAAGGCGCCGCATCATTCCATCCGAGAGCGGAGCGAGCTGGGTCACCAGGATCTCGGCATCGCCGACAAAATCGACCACCTCGTCCGGATGGCCGAAATACTCCTTTACCTTGTCGAGGCCGAGCGCGGTGTTGCCGAACTCCATCGGCTCGTCGGGCCACGCGGTTTCCAGCGTGCGGATGTCGAGGCTGTTGCCGCAGGCCTTCTCGATCTCAATCCGAAAGACCTCCGGGAGCATGAAACGGTCGCCGATGATCGCAATTTTTCTGTGCATGCTCGACTTCTCAATTTGCCTTCGCCGCGGCCATCGACCGCCAGACCGGACGCAACGCCTCGTGCGCCAATGTGTAGGATGGCGCCATCCTGTCGTAGATGGCGGCGAGTTGCGGGTCGCTCGGCTCGGCCTTGCCGAGCAGAGGCGTGACCCATTCGGCGACGCAATCGTCCATCGACCGGTAGAGGCCGACGCAGACCGCCGCGATCATGGCGGCACCCGCGGCGCCCGCCTCCTCGCGCTCGCTGGTGCGCGTCGCGGCGCCGACGGCGGCGCCGAGGATCTTGCGCAGGGCCGGGCTGCGTGCCGCGCCGCCGGTGAGGCGGATCTCTCGCGGCAGCGAGCCCATGGCGGCGTAACAATCGCGCGAAGCGAAGGCCAGCCCCTCGAAAACGGCGCGCACCATGTCGGCATAGCCGTGGCGCGAGGAAATGCCGACGAAGCCAGCCCTTGCATTGGCATCGACGAACGGACCCCGCTCGCCGGCCTCCGACACATAGGGCTGGTAGATCAGCGAAGCCGGCTTCGACGACGATATCCAGCCGTCGACCAGCGCGATCATCTCGCCATTCGAGCGCGAGATGCCTTGCGCGGCAAGGATGCCGGAGGCGAGCCCTAGCACCCAGTCGATGTTGAGCGTCGCCGCCATGTTCGACTGCATCTGCGCGAAGACGCCGGGCGCCGGCATGGTCATGGTGTAGCCGGTCTTGGCCTCGTTCAGGAGCACCTCGTCCGGGGTCTCGGCAAGGCGCATGTGCATGCCGGTGGAGCCAATGATGGAACAGCCGGGCTTGCGCTGGCGGTCGAACAGGCCGGCGCCGAGCGCGGTGCAGGCGACGTCGACATAGGCGAGTACGACCGGCGTGCCGGCGATCAGCCCGCTGGCATCGGCCGCCGCCTTGGACAGGGCGGCGCTTTGCCTAGTGCCGTCGACGATCGGCGGCAGCAAATGCCGGAGGTCGGCGACGCCGAGCACGTCGAGCACATCGTCGGAGTAATCGCGCGTGCGGAAATCGCCGAAGGTGAAGGTCCCTTCCGAAGGGTCGGTGGCGCGCTCGCCGGTCAGCTTGAAATAGAGCCAGTCCTTGCAATGGAATGCCGTCGCGGCGCTGGCAAGCATTGCCGGCATGTTTCGTTTCATGAAGACGAACTGCGATCCCTGCTGGCAGGCGGCAAGCCCGCTGCCGGTCTTTTCGAAGCGCAGTCGGTCCTCCGGCCGGGCGCGGATCTCCTCGACCTCCCTGGCGGCGCGCGCGTCGAGCCACAGCCAGCCTTTGGCGACTGGCTCGCCGCCCTTGTCGATCAGCCACGTGCCGTCGCCCTGCCCAGTCACCGCTATGGTGATT
>NZ_RZSG01001209.1:0-1162 GCF_003997725.1 Mesorhizobium sp. M4A.F.Ca.ET.050.02.1.1 | reverse complement strand
TGACCAGATTGGCCGCGCCGGCCGGCAGGGCCATCAAAGCGAGCATCAGGGCGCAAGCGAGCGAACGTTTCATCATGTTGCCTCTTCGGCCACCTTGCTTTACGGCCGCTCTCGGCGCAACGGATTTGATTTCCAGCGGGATCACAAGATGGTTGACGGACGATGACGACGAGGCGATGGCAGCTGGCGCATGGACGCCATCTCGACCTTGGCGGCAAGGCCGTCGTGGTCGGCATCCTCAACGTCACGCCGGACAGTTTTTCCGATGGCGGGCTGTTCGCCGCGCGCGACGCGGCGCTCGACCAGGCGCGCCGCATGGTGGAGGAGGGCGCCGCCGTCATCGATGTCGGCGGCGAATCGACCAGGCCAGGCGCGTCAGCCGTGACCGGCCAGGAAGAGCAGGCACGCGTCCTGCCGGTCATCGAGGCGCTCGCCAAATCTGGCGAAGCGCTGATCTCGGTCGACACCTATCGCGAGGACACCGCGCGTCTGGCCGTCGCCGCCGGCGCGCATATCGTCAACGATGTCTGGGGCCTGCAGCGCGAGCCGGGCATTGCCCGCGTCGCCGCCGAAAACGGCGCCGGCCTCGTCATCATGCACACCGGGCGCGGCAGGCGAAAGCTGCCCGACGTCATCGATGATCAGCTTTTCTTTCTCAGGAAATCGCTGCAGATCGCGCGGGCCGGCGGCATCGCCGACGATCAGATCGTGCTCGATCCCGGCTTCGGCTTCGCCAAGGAAACGGCGGAGGAAAACCTCGATCTGATGGCGCGGTTTTCCGAGCTCCATGCGCTGGGTTACCCGCTGATGGCCGGCACATCGCGAAAGCGCTTCATCGGTGCGGTGACCGGGCGGGACGCCCTCGGGCGCGGGGCCGGAACAGCGGCGACCAGCGTCATTTTGAGATTGAAAGGCGCGCATCTATTTCGCGTCCACGATGTCGCAATCAACGTGGATGCGCTGGCGCTGGCCGATGCTATGCTGGCGCGTGAAACCGACCCCTCCGGACGCTGAGCCATGTATGTCATCCGCATGAAGAACTGCGCCTTCTTTGCCCGGCACGGCGTGCTGGACGAGGAGGAGACGCTCGGCCAGCGTTTTTACGTCGACGCGGCGCTGACCGTCGAGCCGGGCCGGGCAAAGAAGGCGCAGTTCTTCATGC
>NZ_RZSG01001208.1:0-1162 GCF_003997725.1 Mesorhizobium sp. M4A.F.Ca.ET.050.02.1.1 | reverse complement strand
GCCGCCGGGGTCAGCAAGGCGCCGGTCAGGAAGGCAATCACCAGCAGCGTTTCGAGGATCGCCGCGCACCATGCCAGGAACAGCGGGAACGGGAAGCCGGCGGCGGCGATGTAGCCGGCGGTGGCGCCGATATCCATGAGTTTGAAGGCCACCCCCATCGCGAACATGGCGGCGAAGATCAGCCGGGCGATGAGGATGACTGCGGTCTGCCAGGTCGATTGGGTGCTTTCCATGATGTCTCTCCGGGTGTTGCTGCGTTCGGCCCTAGGACGGGCGAGGCGCGGGAGTTCCGACATGGGGGTGCAAATAGTTTTGGCTGGCGGGGTGGCAAGCCTGGCTCCCCCTTCTCCCCTTGTGGGAGAAGGTGGATCGGCGCGCAGCGCCGAGACGGATGAGGGGTGCTGGAAGAAGCTCGGCGCGGAAAATCAAATGATTTTAGATGTTTATATCTGAAAGGTAGCATTCCGGCCAACACCCCTCATCCGTCCGAGCTTCGCTCGGACACCTTCTCCCACAAGGGAGAAGGGGGAGCCAAGCTCACCCCGCCTTCGCGTGCGGGCAATGGCTGATCGACTCCCTGACGGTGCCATATTCAGCGCCCCAGCGGTCGGTCATGTCGCAGCGTATGTCCCATAGCTCGGGGAAGAAACGGTGGCGGGCGCCGCCTTCCAGCATCTCCACCGGGCGACCCTTCAGCGATCTGGAGCCGAGCCCGATCGAGCGGTGGATAAGATAGAGGTGGTTGGCGCGGAACTTCTGGAACAGCTCGTCGAACTCGATCAGCGCCTCGGCGACGACGTAGGCGTCGCCATGGTCGTAGCGCGCGTCATAGACATCCGCGACGGTCAGCCCGCGGCCATCGAGGTATGAGGCCTTGAAGGCCCGCCAGAGGTCCGGCGGCATGCGCAGGAGCAGCTTGAAGCCTGGCGATTCCTGGCCACTGCCATTGCCGAGCTGCAGGCGGATCTGCTGATACTCTTTGGGTGACATGGTTTCGAGCACGTCAAGCTGTGCCGTCATCAGCCGCATCAGCCGGTGCACCCGGCCCATCAGCGTGACGATCCGGTGGGTATCCTCTCTCACCAGGTAATCGAGGACGTCGGCCAGCGTGTAGGCGATGAGCTTCATCCACAGCTCCTCGACCTGGTGCACGATCTGGAAC
>NZ_RZSG01001207.1:0-1167 GCF_003997725.1 Mesorhizobium sp. M4A.F.Ca.ET.050.02.1.1 | reverse complement strand
ACATGACGATGGCTGAGAAGCGCCTTGACCTGCAGTCGAAGCGTCAGGCAGCGCGGATCGACCAGAACCAGGTCCTGCTCGCCAACGGCATCGTACCGCCGCCAGACCCCGAGCAGATCGACGGCCAGGCGGTGCTGAAAGAGATGGCCGCTCAACGCGACATGTTCGGGCAGGCGCTCGCCGCGCTCATCCAGGTGCTTTCGCAACCGAAACAAATCATCCGGGACGCCCAAGGCCGCGCCGTGACGGCGGTCCCGATGCAAACCCCGACACAGCCGATGCAATGATCTCTCTGAAGCACGCCTATCATTCGGCCATTCCAGACAGCGGCGACACGACCATTGTCCAGCCGTCGAACTGGAATGAAGAGCACGTCCTGACGCAGACCACAGGAGCCATTCTCGGCCGCGTGAGCGTCGGCGACGGCGTGACGGAAGAACTGACTCCGGCACAGGTGCGTACTCTGCTCAATGTTGCAGATGGGGCCACGGCGAACCAGACCGATGCCTTCCTCCTGTCTCGGGCCAATCATACCGGCACGCAGCTCGCCGCGACGATTTCGGATTTCTCGACGGCGGCCGACGCGAGGGTCAGTGCGGCAATTGGCGTTACGGTGCAGGCTTATGACGCCGATCTGGCCTCTTGGGCTGGCGTGACACGCGCTTCAGGCTTCGACACGTTCGCGGCCACTCCATCAAGCGCCAATCTTCGGGCGCTGCTGACGGACGAGACAGGAACAGGCGCGGCATATTTTCAAGGCGGGAACCTTGGAACGCCATCCGCTGGCGTTCTGACCAACGCCACAGGCCTGCCGCTCTCGACGGGCGTTACCGGGACGCTGGCGGTCGATAATGGCGGCACGCCAATCCCGATCTATGCAACGACTGTCACGCTGGCCGCTGCAACGGTGCCGAACACCATAACAGCCGTCCAAGTCGCGGACTTCTCGTCGCTCGGGGATAGCGGCGGCCACAGGCGCAAGCGCGTCACTTCCCAACCGACTTGGGGCGGTATTCGCTCGACCGATCGCTTCCTGCCGAACGGCTCTGTAGATGCAGCCAACGGTGGCTGGTGGGATGTTGACGAGGCCTATCCAAATGAACTGATGTTCGGTGGCGTGTCCAGCGCCACCAACGCTGCTCAGACCGCCGCCATTCAGTCGATGCT
>NZ_RZSG01001206.1:0-1168 GCF_003997725.1 Mesorhizobium sp. M4A.F.Ca.ET.050.02.1.1 | reverse complement strand
TTCTTAGAAGTCCATGCCGCCCATGCCACCCATGCCACCGCCCGGCATACCGCCCGGCATACCGCCGGCAGCTTCCTTCTTCGGAGCTTCGGCGATCATGGCTTCGGTGGTGACCAGCAGGCCAGCGACCGAGGCCGCGTCCTGCAGGGCGGTGCGCACGACCTTGACCGGGTCGACGATGCCCATGGCGATCATGTCGCCATACTCGCCGGTCTGGGCGTTGTAGCCGAAGGTGGCGCCCTTGTTGTCGAGGATCTTGCCGGCAACGATCGAGGCTTCAGCACCGGCGTTGGCCGCGATCTGGCGGGCCGGAGCCTGCAGCGCGCGACGCACGATGTTGATGCCGGCGGCCTGGTCGGAGTTGGCGCCGGTAGCCTTGAGATTGCCAGAGGCGCGCAGCAGGGCCACGCCGCCGCCGGCAACGATGCCTTCTTCCACGGCCGCACGGGTCGCGTTCAGGGCGTCATCAACGCGGTCCTTCTTTTCCTTGACCTCGACCTCGGTCGCGCCGCCGACGCGGATCACCGCGACGCCGCCTGCGAGCTTGGCCAGACGCTCCTGCAGCTTCTCCTTGTCGTAGTCCGAGGTGGTCTCCTCGATCTGCTGCTTGATCTGGGCGACGCGGCCCTGGATCTCTGCCTTCTTGCCGGCGCCGTCGACGATGGTGGTGTTCTCCTTGGAGATCGACACCTTCTTGGCGCGGCCGAGCATGTTGAGGCCGACATTCTCGAGCTTGATGCCGAGATCTTCCGAGATGACCTGGCCACCGGTGAGGATGGCGATGTCTTCCAGCATGGCCTTGCGGCGGTCACCGAAGCCCGGAGCCTTGACGGCGGCGATCTTCAGGCCACCGCGCAGCTTGTTGACGACCAGCGTGGCCAGCGCCTCGCCTTCGACGTCTTCCGAGATGATGAGCAGCGGCTTCGAGGTCTGCACGACAGCCTCGAGCACCGGCAGCATGGCCTGCAGGTTGGAGAGCTTCTTCTCGTGGAGGAGAATGTAGGCGTCTTCCAGATCGGCGACCATCTTGTCGGCGTTGGTGACGAAGTAGGGCGACAGGTAGCCGCGGTCGAACTGCATGCCTTCGACGACTTCCAGCTCGGTCTCGGCGGTCTTGGCTTCCTCGACGGGGGTGACGCCTTCGTTGCCGACCTTCTGCCTCGCTTCC
>NZ_RZSG01001205.1:0-1175 GCF_003997725.1 Mesorhizobium sp. M4A.F.Ca.ET.050.02.1.1 | reverse complement strand
GGGACAGGCGGCCGCCTCGCGGCTGATGCGCAAGAATCCGGGCAGCCTCGCCTCGCGCTACGGCGAGGCGCAGCTCGCCTATCTTTACGGCAACCTCAATGCCGCGCTCGTCAAGACGTCCGCACTGATCAAGGAACAGCCGAAGAACCCCTATTTCCAGGAACTGCGCGGCGACATCCTGATGAAGGCGAACAAGCCCAAGGATGCCGCTGACGCATATGCCAAGGCGGTCAGCCTCGATCCCGCGAGGTCCGGGCTGCTGCCGGTCTCGCTCGGCCAGGCTCTGATGGCGATCGGCACGCCGGATGCCCTGAAAAAGGCCGCGGTGCAGATCAACAACGGTCTTGGGCGCGACAGGGAGAACGCCGTCGGCTACCGCTATCTGGCGCAGGCCTATGGCGAACTCGGCAACATACCGGCGGCGGACCTTGCCACGGCCGAAGGCCATTTCTATTCCGGCGACTACCGGAACGCGAAGATTTTCGCCATGCGCGCGCAACAGAAGATGAAGCGCGGCGAGCCTGGCTGGCTTCGCGCCCAGGATATCATAAACTACGGGCCTTCGGGCAAAACCAAGTGAACCTTCCGGCCGCTCCGGGCAACGGAAGCGGACTGGAACAGGCAAAAGGGATCGAGGATCATGAACAAGGCAATCTTGCTTGGCACGACGGGCGTGGTGGCCGCCCTTGCCATGCTGGCGGTCGGCTTCGTCGCCGGCAGCCCTCAGGCGGCCAAGGCCGACACGACGCAGGTCGTCCAGGCCGCCGCGCCCTCGGACAGGAGGATCGACCGGGCCGAGGTCGAGGGCATCATCCGCGACTACCTCCTCAAGAACCCGGAAGTGCTGCTCGAGGTGCAAGAAGCGCTGGAGGCCAAGCAGAAGGAAGAGCAGCGCATTGCCGCCCTCGGCGTCATCAAGAACGCCAAGGACGAGATCTTCAACTCCGCCTTTGACGGCATCGTCGGCAATCCGAACGGCAAGGTCACCATCGTCGAATTCTACGATTACAATTGCGGCTTCTGCAAACGCGCCATCGAGGACATGCAGGCGCTGACCAAGGCTAACCCCGACCTGCGCTTCGTCCTCAAGGAATTCCCGATCCTCAGCCCGGATTCGCAAAAGGCCAGCGTCGTCTCCATGGCCTTCCATTTGGTGATGCCTGAGAAATACGGCG
>NZ_RZSG01001204.1:0-1176 GCF_003997725.1 Mesorhizobium sp. M4A.F.Ca.ET.050.02.1.1 | reverse complement strand
CGTTGCGCGGGTGGGCGAGGCCGCGCACGTATTCCCGCCGATCGGCGCGCAAGGCCTCAATCTCGGCATCAGGGATATCGACGATCTGATTGGAATCGCCAGCGAAAATAGCTCCGACCCGGGATCGGAGAAGTGCCTTGCGACCTACGATACCAGGCGGCGGCCCGACATCTTGGCCCGCAGCAGCGCGGTCAATTTGCTGAACAGGTCCTTGCTCTCCGACATGCTGCCGGCGCAGCTGGCGCGCAGCGCCGGCCTTGGCGTGCTCGGCAGCTTCGCGCCGCTGCGCGCCTTTTTCATGCGAGAGGGGCTCAGGCCCGGCAGCGGCTTCCAGGCTCTTGCCGGCGGTTTGCGGAAGCAGTCCCCGCGGTAGCTTCCCCAGACCTTTCCGCAGCGAGCCCGAAACCCTCGGCTCCGCCAGTTCGTTGGCTGCTGCTGGAGCGGTGCTTTGGCATTGAATTGACGCGGCGTCTGCGCCAAATAGGCACCAACCGAAAGTCGGGGTCGATTTTTGGCGGCGCAGCGCGTAAATTCAAGATCTTAGGCGCCTTTGCGCGGTCACGGACGGCGCCCTGGAACCTGAGTGGTGAGTGCGATGAAAACGGCCAAATTCTCGATCGGACAAGTGGTTCGCCATCGGCTGTTTCCGTTCCGCGGCGTCATCTTCGACGTCGACCCGCAATTCGCCAACACCGAGGAATGGTACGAGGCGATCCCGGCAGACGTGAGGCCGCGCAAGGACCAGCCCTTCTACCATCTTCTCGCCGAGAATTCGGAAACGGAATACATCGCCTACGTCTCCGAGCAGAACCTGCTCGAGGACAAGTCGGGCGAACCGGTTCGACACCCGCAGATTGGCGAGATGTTCGACAAGCGGCCGGACGGCCGCTACGAGCCGAAACGCCAGTCGCGGCATTGACACAAAAAAGCGGGGCCAAAGCCCGCTTTTTTTCGAAACCAGAAGACTCCCGCAGGAGTCCTGGGCGATCAGTTGGCGGTCTTCGCCTTGTCCTGCTCTTCCTTGAGCTTCTTGGCGAAGTCCTGGTTGTTCTTGGCCACGAAGTCCTTCAGCTTCTTCTGCCGGTCCTCGATATCCGACTGCTGCAGCGGCGGGCCGTCGTAGGCGCCGCTGAAACCGGTCAGCGCGACCTTGCTCGGGTTCGGCTGGTTCTGGAA
>NZ_RZSG01001203.1:0-1177 GCF_003997725.1 Mesorhizobium sp. M4A.F.Ca.ET.050.02.1.1 | reverse complement strand
AATAAGTGCACAAATGCCACGCCGGGCAATGCAAATCCGCCGGCGCGTTGCCCTTAACGGGTGGTTGAGGTAAACAGCGAAACTCCGGACGACAAATTGTCGCCGGATTTCCGTCGCAAGTGCATCGTCGATGGGGACCGGATCTTTTGGCCGGTGGCGATCGAGAGGCTGTCTAGTGTGGGACTTTTTGGCATGACCGAGAGAATCTGTGTGCGCGCCGCACTGCTGGCGCCGCTGGTCGCATCCGGACTTGCCTTGTCGGGCTGCATGAGCTCGCCCACCTACGGCACCGACAAGACCGCCGGCGAACAGCTTGCCGGCGACCTTTCCAGCGCCTTTTCGATCGCGCCGAAGCGCAAGGATCCGATCGACTACAAGCCGCGTCCCGATCTGGTGAAGCCGGCGCCGGGTCAAAAGGAAAACCTGCCGCCGCCGCAGGAGAGCATCGAGACGGCGAGCGCCGATTGGCCCGAATCGCCGGAGCAGCGCCGCGCCCGCCTGCGCGCCGACGCCACCGCCCACCAGGACGATCCGTCCTATCAGTCGCAGATCGTCGACGACGTGCAGACCGATCCGACCGCGGTGAAGAAGGCGTTGGCGGACTCGGCTTCGAGCCATCCGCCGCGCTGGTCGCCGGAGGACTCCGACAAGGGCCGCGCCGCCGAGATCCAGCGTCGCATGGCAGAGGGCAAGCAGGGCGACCCGAACACCCGCAAATATCTCAGCGAGCCGCCGCTGGCCTATCGCGTCGCAGCCGGCACAGCGCCGCAGGGCGAACTCGGCGAGGACGAGTACAAGAAGGAACGCCGCCTCAAGAAGGAGGCGGCCGCCAAGAGCAAGAGCGGCGGCTGGTTCGACTGGTGGTAAGGTTTCAGCGCATCGCTGCACAACGACAGCGGTAGCTATCTTTCGCGCCTCCTCGGTCCCGCCATCGTCCAAAAATCGTGGCTAGACCTCGCGCCGCTCGCGGAAAAAATCCTTGAGAATGAGCGATGCCTCGCTCTCGCCCATGCCCGGATAGATGTCCGGCGCGTGGTGGCAGGTCGGCGAGGCGAAGAAGCGCACGCCGTTGACCACCGCGCCGCCCTTCTCGTCGACGGCGCCGAAATAAAGCCGGCGCAGCCTCGCGAAGGAGATGGCGCCCGCGCACATGGCGCAGGGCTCCAGCGTCACATAG
>NZ_RZSG01001202.1:0-1181 GCF_003997725.1 Mesorhizobium sp. M4A.F.Ca.ET.050.02.1.1 | reverse complement strand
GGCGAGGGCGAACCTGCGCAGAAACCGAGCCATTGCCTTCAGCACGCCAAGGAACTGGTGGCGATCAAGCGCAAGCGGGGAGGCGGCCCAGTGTCGGAACTCGGCATCGGCGGCGGCAACCGCTACAATAGGCTCTGGCGCTACCGGGAAGTCTATCGCGAACGGGCGCCATGGGCCCGCATCTTGCGTTGGCGGTTTTGGTGAGCGTGGCCTTTGCCGACATCCAGCTGGCTTGATGCCGGGCGGGCAAGTGCGTATTTCTGGGATCGAACCCCCGAATCGGGGCAGCCGAAACGTGGAGACGGAACTTGTCCGCACTGACGCGCTTTCTCGGTGACTCACCGCTCCGGGTGCTGATCAAGCTGCTTGTGGTCTCGTTCCTCGTCGGCCTCGTGATGCACGCCTTCGGCTGGTCGCCGATGGACGTCTACCACGGCATCCGCCAGTTCTTCCTCGACCTGTGGAATCTCGGCTTCCATGCCATCGACCGTTTCATCGGCTACATCCTCTTGGGCGCGGCGATCGTCGTGCCGGTCTTCATCCTGCTGAGGATCGCCAGCTACAGGAAGTGACCCTCAGACGAAGCCTGACGCCACCTCGAACAGGATGGCGTGACGCGCGGCAAGTGTTGCCACGTCCGTCGAATAGCCGCCGCCGATGACGCCGCAGACCGGCATGCCGAGCCGGCGAAAATGGCGGAGAACCATCGCATCGCGGGCGCGCAGGCCGTCATCGCTGAGTGACAGCCGGCCCAGCCTGTCCCCGGCGTGGACGTCGACGCCGGCATTGTAGAAGACGATGTCCCAGCGCGTTCTGGCCGACAGTTCCGGCAGGATGCCGCCGAGCCTCTCGAGATAGGCCGCGTCGCCGATGCCGTCAGGCAGCGCAACGTCTAGGTCGGAGGCGATCTTGCGCACCGGATAGTTGCGCTCGCCATGCATGGAAAAGGTGAACGCGCGTGGTTCGTCCTTCAGGATATCCGCCGTGCCGTCGCCCTGATGCACGTCGAGGTCGACGATCAGGATGCTGCCCACGGCACCCTCGGCAAGCAGCACCAGCGAGGCGACGGCGACGTCGTTGAAGGTGCAGAAGCCGGCGCCCTGCGCGCGCCGCGCATGGTGGCTGCCGCCGGCGGCGTTGCAGGCGATGCCGTGCCTCAGCGCCAGCCGCGCCGCCAGCAC
>NZ_RZSG01001201.1:0-1183 GCF_003997725.1 Mesorhizobium sp. M4A.F.Ca.ET.050.02.1.1 | reverse complement strand
GCCGCCTCTGGCCTGCCCGTGGAAGTCGACAGGCTTTCGGCAGGCCGGCTTCCCTCGCGCATCCGGCAAATCCAGTCCCCCGACAAGTGGGCGCTCGACCTGCCAGAATTCAATTGCGCCTTCCGCGCCAGGGGTGGTTTCGATCCAGGCTCCGTGGCGTTGGTGGCTATCGAGCGGGCCTGTGGGTCGACGATATGCGGCATTGCGCTCGAAGATGACTTGATCCTGGCAATCCCTGCCGGCACGAGCGTGACGGCGACGGTCCGGCCCGGTCTCACTTATGCTGTCGCCATTGTTCCGACCGCGACCTGGATGGAAATCCAGTCGATTGCGGCGGGGATGGTTCTCGAACGGATTAACGATCGCCCCGCGGCAGTTCGGCTCGCCACCGACGAAGCGCAAAGACTCAGAAGCCAGATGAAGTCGATAGCAGACCACCTTGGGACAATTGCAAGCGATCCAATTCTGCTTGAGCAGCCTCCAGGTGCAGTCGTGGAATATCTGGGGCTGGTGGCTGACGCCTTCGCGGAGGGAGACAGTCGTGAGACCGGGACAGCCAGTTCCGCGAGTCGTCATTTCACACAAGCGTCGGCGGCCGAGGATTTCATTCGCACTCATATCCGGGAAGACATACCCATTGTTCGGCTGTGCCGGGAAATCGGTGTCAGCCGTCGACAGCTCGAATACGCCTTTCGCACCACGTTCGCGGTAACCCCGCTCGAATTCATAAGAGCGCTCCGCCTCAACGAAGCAAGACGGCTCCTTGTCACGGCTCGCGCCAACGGCTTGAGCGTTACGACGATCGCTATGGACGTGGGGGTCACCCATCTGGGCCGCTTCGCCGCGAACTACCGCCTCTTCTTCGGCGAGTCTCCGAAGGAAACACTTCAGCGTGCCGGGAGATCGTGACCCAGGGCGTAACGTGCGCCGAGAAAATTGCGCCGCGTTGTCATTGCAACGAGTTCGATGGAATTGCGCAATCCGGATAGAAGCCGCACTCGTGAATTAGTATATTCTAAAATGCTAACAATAAGCTGCCTCTGATACGCAGGGTCTGCGAGCGGGCACAGCCTGATTTGGGTTTGGCGCAGGCTTGCGTCGGGCGGGTGGTTATATCGGCCGCGAATCTAAGTGCACGGAGTGATGAGCTTCTGGGAGGATGCAAAAATGGCAAGACCTAGCT
>NZ_RZSG01001200.1:0-1183 GCF_003997725.1 Mesorhizobium sp. M4A.F.Ca.ET.050.02.1.1 | reverse complement strand
CGCCATGAACTGCACTTCCCTCTCGCAAAGCTGGTGACGTATATCAACGGCGCGGCAAAAATGCGACTGAGCCGGCTCGGAAAATTAACCAATTTGCGGTGGATGAACCCGCCGGCTGCAATGGACTGGTGACGATGCAATATGTGAGTACCCGCGGGGAGGCGCCCGCGCTTGGATTTTCCGACGCGGTGCTTGCCGGGCTGGCGCGAGACGGCGGGCTCTACGTGCCGCGCGAATGGCCGCACTTCTCGGCTGCGGATATCCGCGCCATGCGCGGCCTCGCCTACCCCGACCTTGCCATCCGAGTGCTGACGCCGTTTCTCGACGGCGAGATCGCGGCGCCGGTCTTCGAGAGGCTGGTGCGCGAAGCCTACTCGACCTTCCGCCACGAAGCCGTCTGCCCGCTGGTGCAGACCGGGGCCAGCACTTTCGTGCTCGAGCTCTTCCACGGCCCGACGCTCGCCTTCAAGGAC
Source organism: Mesorhizobium sp. M4A.F.Ca.ET.050.02.1.1 (assembly GCF_003997725.1). Taxonomy (NCBI): domain Bacteria; kingdom Pseudomonadati; phylum Pseudomonadota; class Alphaproteobacteria; order Hyphomicrobiales; family Phyllobacteriaceae; genus Mesorhizobium; species Mesorhizobium sp. M4A.F.Ca.ET.050.02.1.1. The sequence goes on along the minus strand of NZ_RZSG01001200.1, from coordinate 710 downwards.
GTGGCCATGCAGCTGCTGGCCCGGCTGATGGACCATGTGCTGGCCGAGCGGGGACAGCGCGCCACCATCGTCGGCGCCACCTCAGGCGATACCGGGGGCGCGGCAATAGATGCCTTCGCCGGACGCGACCGCACCGACATCTTCATCCTGTTCCCGCACGGCAAGGTCTCGCCGGTGCAGCAGCGGCAGATGACGACCTCGAGCGCGGCCAATGTCCATGCACTGTCGATCGAAGGCAATTTCGACGATTGCCAGGGCCTGGTGAAGGACATGTTCAACGACCACGGTTTTCGCGACCGGGTCTCGCTGTCGGGCGTCAATTCGATCAACTGGGCCCGCATAATGGCCCAGATCGTCTATTATTTCTCCTCCGCGCTGTCGCTCGGCGCGCCGGACCGTCCGGTCTCCTTCACCGTGCCGACCGGCAATTTCGGCGACATCTTCGCCGGCTATGCCGCCAAGCGCATGGGGCTGCCGATCGAGCGGCTGGTCATCGCCACCAATGACAACGACATATTGGCGCGCACGCTGGCGAGCGGCGAATACCGCACCAAGGGCGTGTTCGCCACGACTTCGCCGTCAATGGACATCCAGATGTCGTCGAATTTCGAGCGCCTGCTGTTCGAGGCGGCCGCCCGCAATGCGGAGACGGTGCGGCGCTACATGAACGGGCTGAAGCAGTCAGGCGCCTTCACGATCGAGGCGGGCGA